>JBCBDH010000386.1:0-6427 GCA_038529855.1 Bacteroidota bacterium
GAGCTAAGCTCTGCTTTACCCTGGTACCAATAATCTTTGAATTGACTATTGTCTTCTACGACATTGACGGCTAGGGGAAGAGCGGCTTTTATGATCTCTAGCTTTGGGATTTCAGGCGTATGCTGACAAGAAATGAAAAGTAAGAGAGCTAGGGGAATTAGGATTTTTGGCATAGCGTGAGGAATTTGCTTAATGAAAATCACTCAATAGGGGAGGCGTATACTTTTTGCAAAGTTACAAATGTATAACCTTTTTGTTGTAAAGACTCGATAATTTGTCTGACAGCTTCCAAGAATTTGTCGGGAGCTGGCGACCAACCGTCGTGTAAAAGGATGATCGCTCCAGGGCGACATTGATCTAAGGTCTCTTTGACCAAAACGGTTGGATTTAAGGTCTTATTATATTGAGCGGGTGCTTCTGCGCTCCATCCTACGATCACTTTTCCTAACTGCCTGATTACCAAGGGGAGTACTAAAAAACTATCTCCAAAGGGAGGACGAAAAAAATGGAGGTTCTTTTGTCCTAAAGCATTCAGTAGGCTATCTGTCTTTTGTAAATCCTGTCGAATAAAGGATGGACTTTTAAAAACCATTCGATCATGTGCATAGCTGTGATTGGCCAATTGGTGCCCCTGCGCAATCGCATCGCGAGCAATTTCTGGATGCATTTCCAAATGGATACCATTGACGAAGAAGGTAGCCTGGACTTGGTGGTCGGCCAGCAGTTGAAGTAGGCGAGGGGTGATCTGGGGAGAAGGACCATCGTCAAAGGTCAGGGCAATGACCTTTTCTTTAGTAGAAAAATCAGATATACAAGTAATAAACAAATCTCGATCAGCCTTGCGTCCATACCAGCGCATGGCCAGCAGTAAGAGCAATAGGAACAGAACAGAAATAAACAGCGCTTTACTCATAAGCAGAATCCTATAAAATGCCTACATTGTTTTGGTGATCTCTCTTTGTCCATATTGCAATTCTCTGAAGAGTGCTCGGGAAGATAACCATTTTTGCTCTCAAAAGGTCGATCTTAGCTCAAGCATTGGCAACAATGCCTTTTATGCCCTGACCAATCAATTGCAATCTGGGCCCCATCGCTCTCGATTGACAATCCGCTATGTCAGCCAGGGCTATCAATATTATCAGGTAGATGGGGCAGAGCATTTACTCAGTAGCGATCGTTATTTGATGGTTGATGAAGGGCAGAATTTCAATAGTGAAATCAAAAGCGAGCAGGCAGTAGAGTTGCTTATTATTGCCTTTCGTAGCCAGTTTATAGAAGAATGTCTGGAACAGCGGAAAATCCAACTTGATCTGCCCATACTGCCTGGTTTGGATTTTGATAGAGAGCGAATGTTTTTTGAAAGTACCTATCCACTGCAAGCACCTCTGATCGAATTGCTCCATCAAGTGAAGACAGCTATACAAACAGAGGATAAGCGCTTTTTTGAGACAGATGATATCTTTGTGGCCATTGCTGGCGCCTTGCTCAATGCACATCAACGCATTTTATATCAAATTGATGAACTTCAAGTCACTAAGTCCGCTACCAAGCTGGATTTATACCAGCGCATCAGTTTAGCCAAAGACTATATGGATGTCCATTTTGGGAAATCTCTGAGCCTTTCAGAGATCAGCCAGATCGCTGCAATGTCCACCTACCATTTTTTGCGCACTTTCAAGCATTTTTATGGCATGACTCCTCATCAATACCTCACTCAAACTCGGATGAATTATGCCCAGTATTTACTGCAATATTCTGGGCAAAGTGTAGCTCAGATAGCGACCGAATGTGGCTTTGAAAATCACTCTGCTTTTGGTCGGGTTTTCAAAAAAATCAAAGGGCAAAGTCCATTACAAATCAAAAGGACGCGTAAACACTGAGTTGAGACCTAATTTGGCCTTTTCCAGCGAATTTTTGCTAGAACGACATTAAATTTTCCTTATTCAAAGGCTATAATTTTTCTCCTAATGTTTTGGGAATCAGCCTGTTTTCTCGCGCAATGTTAAGACTGTGTTAAAATAGCAATATCTGCATAATCTCTAGGGTATACATATTTTACCTTTATTATATAAACGCACCCCGATTCTATATAAACAGGCCCTAAATCTCGATGAACTAAACTTAATTTAAGAGAGTAGAAAACCGTGTTTATATGACCAATATAAAGGTACTCCAAGTGGGATTGGGGCCCTTAGGCTTAAAGGTTGCTGAATTTATAAAGAATCGAAAAGGGATAAAGACAGTAGCGGCTGTCGATCGAAATCCCAAATTAGTGGGGCAATCACTTAGTGATTTGCGTACTGGTTTAGATGAAATGATCATCGTTCAGTCCAACCCAGAGGAAGCTTTGGAAGCGGCTCAGGTAGATGTTGCGATTCTGACAACAGTTTCGGACATGCAGCGCATCACCAACCAAATAGAACAAATTGTGCGCTTGGGTATACCTGTAGTCTCTACATGTGAAGAATTGGCTTACCCTTGGGATATTTCCCCAAAATGTGCCCAACGACTGGACGACATTGCTAAAAGCCACCAGGTGGCTATTGTTGGTACGGGAGTCAATCCCGGATTTATGATGGATGCTTTGCCTACTTTTCTGACCGCTGTTTGTCAGGAAGTAAGCAATATTGAGGTTAAACGCATACAAGATGCGCAGTACCGCCGTTTGCCATTTCAAAGGAAAATTGGCGCGGGTTTAACTATTGAAGAATTTGAGTTGAAGAAAAAGGAAGGCACGCTTAGACATGTTGGATTGACGGAATCTATGCAATTAATTGCTCATCGAATGGGCTGGCACTTGGACCGAACAGAAGATGTTTTGGAACCTGTAATTGCTCAGAAAGCTGTTCATACCAAGGATTTGTCTATTCAAGTGGGTCAAGCACTGGGGGTTCGACAAATTGGTCGGGCTTACCTTGGTGAGGAGCTTAAAATATTGCTGACTTTTCAAGCAGCTGTAGGTGCTCTTGAATCCTATGACGAAGTGCGTATTCACGGAACGCCAATGATCACTTCCAGAATTGCACATGGTGTAAACGGAGATATTGCCACCTGTGCAATCGCCATAAATGCCATTCCTCAACTACTGCGATGTACACCAGGACTTAAAACCATGGGGGATATCCCTTTGGTGTCTTTTTTTTCATATTAATAACGGCTTTTCACTAAACTTTTAAATTTTATTTCTTATGAAAAAACTCTTACTAACGGCTATGATGTTCTTGCTAGTCATCGGTGTATCGGTGGCACAAAGAACAATCACAGGCCAAGTAATGGGATCCGAAAGTTAACCTTTGATTGGAGCTAGTATCCTCGTCAAAGGCACTACTACGGGTACTGTTACTGATCTCGACGGTAATTATACCCTGAGTGTTCCTGATGGAGAACAAACCTTAGTAGTTAGTTACACGGGCTATTCGACTCAGGAAATCGCAGTTGGCGTGAGCGACATTGTGAATGTCAATCTCGTTGAAGGTGTTTTGTTGGAGGCAGCAGTTGTTACTGCACTTGGTGTCCAACGCGACGAAAAAGCATTGGGTTATGCCGTCCAGCAAGTTGACGGAACCGATATTCAACGTTCAGGAGCAACCAACCCTGTCGATGCCCTTGTAGGTAAGGCTGCAGGTATCCAGGTTACCCGTTCTTCTGGTTCTGTTGGTGGTGGTTCTCGTATCTTGATTCGTGGGGTAACTTCAATGGTAGGGGAAAACCAGCCATTGATCGTTATTGACGGTGTTCGTACGAACAACGAGACCCTTTTGTCTCAAGCGGAAACGGCTGGTACAGCTGCCTCTAATCGTTTGATGGACCTCAATCCTGAGGATATCGAGTCGATCAACGTACTAAAAGGAGCTGCTGCGACTGCACTTTATGGTACAGCGGGTTCTACTGGTGTAATCTTGATTACAACCAAGAAGGGTAAGCAAAACGATCGTTTTGATGTGAACTTTACCAGTACACTAGGTTTTGACAACATTACTCAGATGATTGATCTACAAGACGAATTTGCCCAAGGTCGTTTGGATGCGGACAATGTTCCTTTCTATCGCGATCCAAGTACAGGCGAATCTGGCTCTTGGGGACCAAGACTAACTGATTTGGAATATTCTAATGATCCCAATCACCCCAATGCACCTGGTGCAAGTGCTTTTGATGACAGAGGCGTTTACAAGTTTGACAAAAACGGTTTCCTCGTACCTTCAGGTACAGGTGATGGCGTTCCTGCCAATCGCTACGAAAACGTAGAGCCTTTCTTCCAAACAGGGGTTTCTGCTACCAACTCCTTGTCTATCTCTGGTGGTGGACAGACGGCTTCTTTCCGTTTATCTCTTTCTGACCACAGAGCTACAGGGGTGATTCCCAATGAGGAGTACAAGCGTAAGACCGTTAGATTGTCTTCTTCTATCAATCCATTGGAAAACTTGACGGTTAGTGGTGCGGTGAACTACACCAAGTCTGACTATATCCGCGTTCAGCAGGGGTCCAATACCTCTGGCTTGTTATTGGGTATGTTGAGAACGCCTTCTTCTTTTGACAATGCCAATGGCTTTAGCCAGGAAGATGCAGTGGATGAGGTATCTTCTTATCAATTCCCTGATCTCGCGCAGAGAAACTACCGCGGTGGTGGTGGTTATGACAATCCTTACTGGACGGTTAATAATGCTTTGGGTTTTGAAGATGTGAACAGAACCTTTGGTAATGTTAAGGTAGACTATACCGTTAACAATTGGTTGGGCTTTGGTTTGAACATTGGTTATGACATCACTAGTGATGCCAGAAAGCAAGAGTTCGAAATTGGTTCTAGAACCAATGCTAGTGGTGCTGTCTTCCTCGATGAATTTAAGACCAAGCAGTTTGACAATATCTTCAATGTATTGGGTAGTGGTGCTTTGAATGACGACTTCTCTATCAACTACTTAGCTGGTGTGAACGTCTTCTCTTTTGACAATAACCAGACCACTGTTGATGGTTTTGGATTGGTATTTAACGACTTCCTAGACATCAGTAATGCCACTAGTTTGACTTCTGAGCAGGATGTTACTCGCTTCCGCACGATGGGCTTCTTTGGCCAGATCGAAGGTAGCTGGAGAAACACCCTTTACTTGACTTTGAGTGCTCGCCAGGATTATGACTCTCGTTTGGGTGATCCACAGGACTTTGATTTGTCCAATACTGGATTCTTCTACCCATCTGCTTCTTTGGCTTTTGCCTTCTCTGAGTTGTTGAACTTGAATGAAAGTGCCTTCTCTTTTGGTAAGTTTAGAGCTTCCTTTGCTCAGGTAGGTGGACCTCCTCCAGAAGCTTACTCTACTCGTTCTGTATTTGTTTCTCCTGCAATTGGAGACGGTTGGGGTGATGATGTATTCTTCCCCATCTCAGGACAGTCTGGTTTCGATCAGTCCAGCCTATTGGGTAACCCAGAATTGACACCAGAATTATCTACGACTATTGAATTGGGTCTTGACCTGCGTTTCTACAGAGGTCGTTTGGGACTTGATGCAACCGTTTATCGCACCAAGACAGAAGATGCTATCTTGAATGCTTCTTTGACACCTTCTACTGGTTATACCAACGTATGGTTGAACTCTGGAGAGATGACTTCAAGAGGTATAGAATTGACCTTAAATGCTATTCCTGTACAGACCAATGGTTTTACTTGGAATACTCAAGTTAACTTCACGAAGTCTGAAAGTATTGTCGACAAATTGGCTCCTGGTATTGAGCGTTTGTTCTTGGCTGGATTTAACTCTGCTGGTACTTACCTCGTTGAAGGTAATCAGTATGGTGCTATCTTCGGTGGTGCTTACCTCAGAGAAGAAGCAGGTACAGATGCAGATACGGATTTGAATATTCCTGGTGGTTCCGTTGTTATCAATGACGATATCACAAGTGGTGAATATGGTTATCAGGCAGTTGACCCAACTCAGCGTGCGATTGGTAATCCAAACCCAGATTTCATCATTGGATGGAATAACACCATGACTTACAAGCGTTTCACTTTGAACTTCCTATTGGACTGGAGAGAAGGTGGTGACCTTTGGAATGGTACAGCATGGGCCCTTTCTTTCTTTGGAAAGTCTCAGTTGACTGCTGAAACAAGAGTAGAAGCACCAACCCCAATCGAAGGGGTATTGTCTGATGGTTCTCCAAATAATATTCCTGTTACTAGAGATCGCAACTACTGGACTTCTTCCTTAGGTGGATTTGGTGCTGTAGGTGAGCAATTTGTACAAGATGGTGGCTGGGTAAGACTAAGAGAATTAGGATTTAGCTATCGTTTGCCTTCAAATAAGGTATTGAAAGGCGGTACTATTGGTGTATCTGGTCGTAACCTATGGTTTACTACTGATTATGATGGTATTGATCCTGAAACAAGTTTGACAGGTACAGGAAACGGACAAGGCTTTGATTACTTCAACATGCCAAG
>JBCBDH010000387.1:0-6426 GCA_038529855.1 Bacteroidota bacterium
CTCGCTTCTCGCTTCTCGCTTCTCGCTTCTCGCTCAATTAAAGCCTTTCTACCATACGAAATTATACAAATAATAAGCCAGAAGCCCAATCAAACAAGCAGTAATGAAGCATTTGGCCTTCGCGCCGACCAAGCCGCTTATTGAAAAGCGCTGCCATAAATCAATCCCCCCCCAATAATATCATCCCCTTCGTAAAAAACCGCAGACTGACCAGGAGCCACACCCTTTACATTTGCCATAAAATTGACCTCTACCTTGTCGCCATTATTACTCAAGGTACTTAGGGTACCTCTATCATTGTAGCGAATTTGGGTAACCGCTTCCATTCCCTCAGGGATTTCTGCGTATTTCATACTATTGACCTGACCGACCGTCATACCATTGCGAAGCAAATCATCGACTTGCCCCAATACGACCGTATTGCTTTCTGGGCGAATTTCGGTCACGTACATTGGCTCGCCAAGGGCAATACCTAGTCCTTTGCGTTGACCAACCGTATAGAAGGGGTAGCCTTTGTGTTGGCCGAGGACTTTACCTTTTAGATCAATGAAATTGCCGCCATTTACCCTATCTTCCAGACCGTCAACGCGGCGGCGCAAGAAAGAGCGATAGTCATTGTCAGGCACAAAACATATTTCATAGCTCTCTGCCTTTTTAGACAACTCCTCATGGCCCCAATCTTTGGCCATCTGGCGAATTTCGGTCTTGGTGAAGTCCGCAAGGGGGAAATGACTTCGGTTGAGGCATTCCTGGCTCAAACCCCAGAGGACATAGGATTGATCTTTTCGATCATCTTTACCTTTGGAGATGTACTTTCGACCATTGAGTTCTTTGATCTTGGCGTAGTGGCCTGTGGCGATAAACTCACAATCCAGGGCATCTGCTCTTTTGAGGAGGGAGCTCCATTTGATGTGCGTATTGCAAAGTACACAGGGATTGGGGGTGCGACCAGCCAGGTACTCATCGACAAAATTGTCAATGACGTAGTCTCCAAATTCGTTTCGAATGTCGATGATAAAGTGGTGGAAACCCATTTGGACGGCTACTTCCCGAGCATCATTGATGGAATCCAGGCTACAACAACCCGTTTCTTTTTTGGAACCACCAGAGTTGGCATAATCCCAGGTTTTCATGGTAATACCCACTACCTCATAGCCCTGTTCGTGCATCATCATGGCAGAAACCGTGCTATCAATACCGCCACTCATGGCGACCAGGACTCTTCCGTGCTTACTCATCTTGTCCTTTGGTTTAATATTTGATTGAACTAGAACATGATTTAAACGACAAAAATACAAAAAAAGGCCCCTATAAGTTCAAAACAGACAAATCAAAGCTGCAAATTATCCAAAGCTTGTGTCACATAGTATAAATTCCTAATTTTATTGAATGATCGCTATTGATCAAATTCTATGAATCACTAAATCGCGTTTATATGAGAAATCTACTAACCTTGGCATGCCTATGCCTATTCGCCTCCCTGGCTTTCGCCGCTTCCCAAGAAGAATTTGGTATCGCTATCTATTACGATGATGCCTATCATGGTCGCAAAACAGCCAGTCAGGAATTATACGATAAAAATAAGCTCACCGCAGCGCATAATACCCTGCCTTTTGGGACCATCATCAAAGTCACTCGCCTAAGCGATAATAAGTCTGTAAAGGTCCGCATTAATGACCGTGGGCCTTTTTTGAAAGGTCGTATCGTAGAACTGTCTCGAAAAGCGGCAGAACGATTGGGAATGATTGAAGATGGAGAAGCAGAGGTCAAAATAGAGCAAGTAGGAAAGGGAGTTGTGGAAGAGCCCAAAGAAGATCTGGCCGCTGCTAGTCCTAGCCCTCCAGCCTCTAGTCCGCAGGAAAGCACGGAGGAAGATGAAGGAATCAATATCGAAGCACCAGAAGCTTTTAATGCAGAGCGACCTACTTCAACAGCGCCCGCTAGTACACCAAGGGTAGCGGAAGAAGCCCCTGTGGAAGTGGAACCTCCTGCTCCTACCCCACCCGTTAAAAAGACCAATGTCAAACCTGATAAAATAGAGCGCAAGGCAAAAGTGACCCTGGTTCCACCCAAGGAAGCAGCGCCACCACCTGCCAAAGCACTACCAGAGGCATCTATGGTGCGCGTGAAAGGAGCGGATTATAAAGAGTACGATTTGTACAAGATTCAGCTTTTGCGTCCTGAAAAAGCGGGATTTGGGGTTCAGGTAGCCTCCATCACCAATTATGAAAATGTACTTAAACGCATTGCGCAGTTGCAAGGCATGTGGTTTAAGAATATTTTGGTGAGCGTAGAGAAAGGGAGCGACGAGAAGCCAGTGTATAAAATCATCTTAGGGCCCTTATCAGATCGCGATACGGCAGAGTCCTACAAAAAACAGTTAAAGAAAAAGAAGGGATTGGATGGTTTTGTAGTAGACCTATCAGGCATTGATTATTAGAAAATAGCGCCTATGGTTGGGAATAAGTGATTGTTCCCAACCATAAGTTGCTTTACTTCTGGGTTAGGTAGAAGGACATACAAAAGCGCTCGTTGGAATAGATGAGGCAGCAATATCACTAAATAGCCCCTGTATACTCGTCAATTGTTCAAATCCTCTTGCCTTTAAGATGGATGCCGCCACGATAGCGCGATAGCCGCTTCGACAATGCGTGTAATAATGTTGTTCTCGACTGATTTCCCCCATCTTCCGATTGATAAAATCCAATGGAAAATTTTGACTGCCTTCAATATGCTCCGCTTCCCATTCGTTGGGTTTGCGAACATCCAACACTGCGATAGAAGGATCAGCTTGGTGGCGTTGAATAAAAGTGGCCACATCTATCGTTTTTAAAACATCGATTTCGTGCCCTGCTTGTTGCCAGCTTTCAAAGCCTCCTTCCAAATAGCCAATGGCATTATCATAGCCTACACGGGCCAGGCGCTTGACCGTTTCCTCCTCGCGCCCTTTGGGCGCTACAATCAAAATAGCTTGTTGCAGATCGCGAACCAAAGCCCCTACCCAAGGCGCAAAGCTCCCATCCAAACCAATGAAGATGGAATTGGGAATAAAGCCTTTGACAAAGTCTTCCTTGGGGCGAACATCCATAATTAATGCACTGGTTTCATTCGCCAATCGCTCAAATTCCTTGGGGCTTAAAGCCTTTGCCCCTCTTTCCATCACCTGATCAATGCTTTCATAGCCCACCTTATTCAAGCGAGCATTTTCCGAAAAGTAAGGTGGAGGCGGCAATAAGCCCGCCGTGACTTCACGGATAAATTCCGCTTTGGTCATATCCGCTCTCAGGGCATAATTGGTCTTTTTTTGATTTCCCAAAGTATCCCATGTTTCCTTACTCATGCTTTTGCCACAGGCAGATCCCGCACCATGGGCTGGATAAACGATGACTTGGTCGGGCAGCGTCATGATTTTATTACGCAAACTATCATACAACCATCCAGCTAGGTCTTCTTTACTCAATTCTCCATTCTTTTGGGCCAAATCAGGTCGACCTACATCTCCAATAAAGAGGGTATCCCCAGTAAAGATGGCATAGGGCTGCATGGCCTCGTCTAAAAGCAGATAAGTCGTACTTTCTGGGGTATGGCCAGGGGTGTGAAGTACCTTGATGGTCAATTTGCCCAAGGGAAAAAGCTCTCCATCTTTTGCGGTATACTTATCATAAGCCGTATTGGCATTTGGCCCATAGATAATTTGGGCCCCAGTTTTTCGAGCCAGATCCAAATGACCAGATACAAAGTCAGCATGAAAATGCGTCTCAAAAATATATTTGATTTGAACCTTGTTATCTGCTGCTTTTTGCAGATAAGGTCCTGTTTCTCTTAATGGGTCGATAATAGCGGCTTCGCCTTCGCTTTCTATGTAGTAGGCGCCTTGTGCCAGACAGCCCGTGTAGATTTGTTCGACTTTCATAGTATCTTATCCAATTTTGATGCATTGGGAACAAAAACATCAAATGCCCCACATAAATTGCAGCACAAGGTAAAAAGTAAATTTTGTGTGTTCAATTACTTATTCACCTCCTCGATCTGCTGAATGGCATCTGCCCTATACTTGACATTGATATTAATCCAAATGGCTCGCGAAATTCGAAATATCCAAACAAAGAAAACCGCAAAAATAAAGATGAGCAAGGCAAAAGAGCTATAGACCCCCATCTCCAAAAAAACTATACAAAAGCCAACAAAACCCAAGGCAAACCAGCCAGTAATAGCATAGGAAATAAACATTGCCCCGTAGTAAAAGCCAGGCTCTGGCATATAACTTTGCTTACATACTGGACAGCGCTTTGGCATATCAAAAGACTTTTGAAAGGACCAGGTCCCCGTCTCAAATAAATCTCCAACGTGACAGCGTGGACATTTAAATTGGAATATGCTATACGCTTTTGAACCTTTTCGAAATAAACCCATGTCTTGTCTCTCTTATACAATAAATAAAGGCAGTTTGTTTACACTCATACAAACCTATAAAAGTCTATTCAGCTATTCAAGTAGAATAATTACTTTTCTTGAACTGCCTAAAGTAGCTCAACTTCAAGACGAAAAAATAAGGCTCAAAAGTAGATGGTCCAAGCGCAATTATTCCAATAAATCCCCAAATTCCAGATAGCGTTTACAAAGGTGCTGTACCTCTGGGTCTTCTAATTGATAATCTTTGGCTTTTCCCGAGCCGCGCTCGCGCCGTACCAAATAAACCTTAGACCATTTGGTGGTATTTTCCCGATTGATACCACAAAGATAGCCCTTGAACAAATTCAGTCCTTTATCAATGGAATGCAAATAGGTAGTCGAACAATTGATCCCAGAGTAATCCGTATTATTGATGATTTTGAAATTATGCGCATTGGTCACTACGATGGTGGCTTCAATGGTGTCATCCGTACTCAGTCTTTCCAGCTCCACTCGCCCCCCTTCCTTGATGCTAAGTGGTCGACAAGCCAAAAAGCGCTCTCCTTTTCTATTTTGGCCACTGAAATACCAATCGTAATCTCCCAATAGGTCGCGCAGCAGATTGTAATTCTTTTCCCAAAAAGGATTGCTGCGTTGCAGCTCGTATTCAAGCCCCTCGAAATTATGTACTTTTAGATCGCTTACCCGCCATTCAGATTGTCGAAGATACTCGCGGATCATCTTTTGATAACGAGCTTTTCTGTGAATGGGAATTTCAGGATAGATGCGTTCCATTAGAATGCGATTGCCACATAATTCTTCTACAAAACACAGATTGGTGTACACCCCAACCGCCAGATGCTGATGTCCAATACCCAACTCGCTGGTATACACTGAAATACAAGCTCGCCGCTTTCTACTACCCGCGATAAACCCCTGGTCCATTTTCTGCTGAGAAACCATCCAAATATTCAAACAGCGATGCGTTTGCTCAAAATAGCCTTTAAAAATGGTCCCAGTGCGTTGTCCGACAAAAGCCGCTTCCCCAAATTTGCGATACAAATGCAAGATAAAATGCTCTTGCTCCATGCCCCTGTTGAAGTATAGTTTAAATTGTAAATCACCAGGTTTGACGGGATGATCCAGGGCCTCAGAGAGTGCTCGCCCTCGCTCCCACAGCTCCGCCCAATGCTCATTGATATCTTTTGGATGGCAATAGCGGTTGTCATTGATCCATTCTAACCAACTCCCCGACCGCGCTATCTTTTGGTACCAATGTTTGCCCTCAAAGATGTATTTGTCATAGGCAATCATATCCAGTCCAGGAAGTTCATCATAAGTCCTGATTTCTAGGCGGCCCCTGCTCTGGTGGAGCCGCAGCAGGGCACGCATACTTTTGGCCACCTCATCCCGAACGCTGAGTGCCGTATTCTTCAATCCCCTGGCTCGCATCATAGCCACCTCCAAATCGGGATGCAAAAGCAAGAGCTGTATCTGTCCTCCCTGATTCAAACAAATCTGAAAGGCATCAATATAATCCTCCACAGAGGTTAGAAAAGTCTGAATCATTCTGACCTTTTCCGACTTTTTGATGGCCTGCTGAATCTGGTAAATAGGAGCCCGATAGTGGCAAGCCAATAAGCCTTCTTTGTGGTCTCGAAGTTGATGATCGAGTTTGTCTTTGTAGATGGCTTCAATCACCTCCCCTTTGGGTTTTCGGTAGATCTTTTCCTCTTCAATATAAAAAATGCCCTTTTCAGCAAGGATCATTTCCAAGCCTCTTACAAATCTGCGCAATGTCTCACTACCGATAGTACCATTACTGGTTTTAAAGCCTGTACTTCGATCAATTTTGGACTTGGCTTTGCTCAAGCTACCCGTACTGGCATCAATACCTAAGCGAGCAAATTCCTCAATGATTCGTTCTTGGTTGAGCGCTGCCTCTTCTTTAACTAAAAATAAGGCAGTATCAAATCGATCTTGATAATCCATAAAAACAGGTTGGTTTTTCGATGGGATAGAGCGCTTCTAAAG
>JBCBDH010000388.1:0-6424 GCA_038529855.1 Bacteroidota bacterium
AAAGAAAAGGAGAGAAATCTATGAAATGGACAAGATTTTGCGCTTGGGCTTTATTGAGTGTACTGATATTGGGTTTGAGTTCCAGCTCAGATAGCCCTGACATTATTTATTGGAGTGAAGACCATCGGCTGACTTGGAAAGATTTTGAGGGGCAACCCCGTTTTGATTACGAGTCCATCTCTGCCCTGACTTCCTCTGGTATTGTTCACTATCAAGGCTGTCAGGACGGTAGGATCATTTACAAGGTGCAGGCTTATTTTGAGAAAAAGGAGTCTTGGGTAAAAGCAGAAGCGCTGACAGATCATCACCTCAGACATGAACAATTGCATTTTGACATCACAGAACTATATGCCCGCAAGCTGAGAAAGCATTTAACACAGCGCTCTTTCAAATGCGGGGAGGAGCAAGAATTTGAAGCTTTTGTTGCCGCTTCGCTGGAAAGCTGGCAAGTAGAACAGCAAGCCTTTGATGTGATGACTCGCCACAGTATGGACAAGGAGGCGCAAAAAGAGTGGTATTATAAGGTCGCAAACGAGCTTTTGCTCTTTGAAGATTATAAATAAGTACAGCGCTTTTGCTCAACGCTAAAACCTCTGCCCGATACCAAATAATCAGGCAGAGGTTTTATTTTGGGACTTATGCTAGTAACAGAAAATTAACTGATCTGCCATAATCTTTTCTTTTTCTGTCGCGTTGTGATATTGTTTCAAAAAATAATAATTACTCATCAAATTCTATTTTCTATGAAAATGCCAGCTTTCCTACTCGCCCTCGCGCTATGCCTCATGAGTTATCCTTCGCTTATTGCACAAGATAACATTGTGGGTATCTGGAAAACCGTCAATGAAGAAGGGGAAACCGAATCCCATGTAGAGATCTTTGAAAAATCGGGTAAGTTTTATGGCAAAGTCGTCAAATTAATCTCTGCTGAAGAAGGCAGCATTTGCGACAAATGCCCAGATGAAAAAAAGGACCAGCCTATTTTGGGTTTGGAAATCCTTTGGGGATTGAAATCCTATAAAGACTATTGGAGCTATGGCAAGATTATGGACCCCAATAATGGTAAAACATACAAGTGCAGCATTTGGCTAAAATCACCAGATCAGCTCACCGTAAGGGGATACATCGGTATTTCTGCACTGGGGCGTAGCCAGACTTGGTATCGCGTCTGATGTTTAACCAACCTTATGTAAAAGGGCTTGCTTTCGCAGCCTCTTTTAAAGCGCTACTGTAAACAAGCTAAATCACTGATAACCATGACTTAATCTTTGAATTGGCCAAAAAAATCTTTTGCTTGGAAAATTAACACAAAAAAATTTTGGCCGGAACAATATTTTTTCAGGTCAAATAGTTCTATAGGAAACTTTTGAAAAGTATAGCTTTCAGAAAACGTATTATCTAAAATCAAAGTGGTTCGCATGAAGCAAAAGTTTACACCTGCACAATTGATCAAGTATATTTACCGAGAATGCTCTGTAGCTGAGTCTCTGGCTATCCAGGATGCACTGAGTGAAGATTGGGAATTGTACGAACTTTACGAAGAGCTGCTAGCCAGCTTTCAGCAACTCCCCAAAGTACAGTTCGACCCCTCCGCTTCCGCTATCCGAAATATTCTGGGATACAGTGAGCAGACTGCTGTGGAAACACAGCACTAGTAGATTGCTTGGTCAATTTACCCCCCTAAGCCCTTAATGAAAATCGCTTCATTAAGGGCTTTCTATTAGCCCCTTCTGAACAAATGTCTTAGTTTAGCTATTCATTCCTCGATAAAAGTATTTATACGCCTAAGAGGGTATCCTTGTAAAGACACTTCCTAATTTTTTCTGCACAAATTTTGACTTGCTAAACAAAAAGTTTATATTTGTATCGTCAATAAACAAAAAGTTGATCATACCACTTAATAATCAAACAGACTATTAATCAACTTATTCAAACCGCTAAAATTTAAGACAATGTCTAATGATCGAGAATCCAAATTAAAAGCCATAAAGCTTACTGTCGACCGTCTGGAAAAAACCTATGGTAAAGGTATCGTTATGAAATTAGGCGACAAGCAAGTCGTTGAGGTAGAATCTATTTCTACTGGATCCCTTAGCCTTGATATCGCACTAGGTGTGGGAGGTTTTGCCAAAGGCCGTGTGATTGAAATATATGGTCCTGAATCTTCCGGTAAAACCACTTTGGCGATCCACGCTATCGCTGAATGCCAAAAGACAGGCGGTATTGCCGCTTTCATTGACGCAGAACACGCTTTCGACCGTTTCTATGCAGAAGCACTAGGCGTTGACACTGATAATCTCTTGATCTCTCAGCCTGACAATGGAGAGCAGGCCCTGGAAATTGCAGAAAACCTGATTCGCTCTGGCGCTATTGACATGTTGGTCATCGACTCTGTTGCCGCCTTGGTTCCACGCAGTGAGATCGAAGGTGAGATGGGGGACTCTAAGATGGGACTGCAAGCAAGATTAATGTCTCAGGCTATGCGTAAGCTGACCGGGACAATTGGCCGTACAGGTTGCTGTTGTATCTTTATCAATCAGCTTCGCGAGAAGATCGGCGTCATGTTTGGTAATCCTGAAACTACGACAGGTGGTAATGCCTTGAAGTTTTATGCCTCTATGCGTCTCGATATTCGCAAGACAGGTTCTGCGATCAAGGATAAGGAAGGCAATGTGGTCGGTAACCATGTCAAGGTGAAGGTCGTGAAGAATAAATTGGCTCCTCCTTTCCGCATCGCCCTATTTGATATTACTTATGGAAAAGGCATCTCCAAGACTGGTGAATTGGTCGATATGGGAGTAGATTATAATGTCATCGATAAGAGTGGGGCTTGGTACAGTTATAATGGCAGTAAGATCGCCCAGGGTCGAGAATCCGCTAAGCAATTCTTTGAAGATAACCCAGAAGTTGCTGAAGAAATTGAAGATTTGATCTGGGCAGCTATCACTGGAGAGGATAAGAACGAAGAAGGGGAGGCAGATGCTAATGCAAGCAGCAGCAATGGTAAGGCAACTACTGCCAGTAAAACCAAAGCGAAAAGCAAAGCGAAGGCTTAAAGCGCTGTGATTGCTACTTACTACAAAAATTATCCATCATATATCATAAAGCTCTCCTTTTTTAGGGGGGCTTTTTTTGTTGTTTTTCCTCTCTTTGTATCGAATCCTTATGTAAGAGTAGGTCTTGCTAGCTTATGATTCTTTCTCCCACTCAAACGTATTGATCAACTGCATGAGATCTTTCTTGACAAAATCGAGGATGGGAGCCAAAGAATCGGGACGGGCCTGGGTATCAAAATAAAGGGACCCACGGATAAAGTGATTCTTCTCATCACTGAGGAAAAACTGAAAAGGCGAAGCAGCTGGCCCCTCAATGCTAAAAGCAAAACCACTTACCTCATTAGGTTTTTTGATGGGAAATTCGTCGATATAAGATGCCTTTACATTGTGTTTATTGGCCAACTTGAAGGCGTCTTCCCGCAGCTTTTCAAAAGTATTTCGCTGATTGATAGCGTGATAACTACAATGGACCCGGGCATCAAAGTCAGGAATAAGGATATCAAACCAACAGGGATGTGTGGGTGCCTCATCAAAAAACAGCGTATCCTGCTGGATTCGCGCATAAGTGGGGTATTCGAAAGCAAAATCGCAGTAATTGCCTTTGAAGGTCTGATAAGTTTTTTCGGGATAGATGACTTTGGGGAAGCCTCTGGGTTTAGGGCTTATGCTCATCTCTGTTCCACAAGCATTGAAAATTAGGATAAGAAGGGATAGGAAAGCGATATTTTTCAACTGCATCATTTACTTTGGTGGAAGCGTTATCTGAATTTGTTCGATTCTTCTTTTGCTAACAGCAACGGTTTTGAACTTGTATTGATTGTAAGAAATCTCAGTATCTACACGGGGAATTTGTCCAGCCAGTTCTAAGACCAAGCCCGCTACCGAATCTGCATCTCCTCTAACCTCATCAAAAACGCTGGTATCCAAACCAACGACGCGACAGACATCGTTCAGCAGCGTCTTCCCCTCAAAAACATAATTACAATCGTCAATTTTGATGTATTCCAGCTCTATCTCATCGTCAAATTCATCCCTAATCTCTCCGATAACCTCCTCCATAATGTCTTCCAAAGTCACAATTCCCGAGCTGCCTCCATACTCGTCCACCACAATGGCCATATGCAATCGCTCCGTCTGAAACTCGCGAAGCAAATCGTTGATCTTTTTAGCTTCTGGTACATAGAGTACGTTTGGTCGGATCAGTTCCTGCCATTCAAAAGTCTCTGGTTCTTGGAGATGGGGCAGTAGATCTTTGACATATAGTACCCCAGTGACACTGTCGAAATCCCCATCATAGACAGGAATGCGAGAAAAGCCAGATTCTCGGACCACTTTAAGCAATTCCTTATAATCCGTTCGAAAGTCTAAGGCGATCACATCTACGCGAGAGCGCATAATCTGTTTGGCAGATACGTCACCAAACTTGACAATCCCTTTAAGTATATCAATGTCTTGCTGACCATGTTCTTCTCCTTTTACCGTTAATTCTATGGCCTGATCAATGTCTTCGCGACTAGTAAGGGTACCATTTTGAGTACTAAGCACAAGGCGCTCCTCTACCGCATTGGTTCCCTTAACTAGCAATTTGCTTAGTGGATTGAAGATACTAGCAAGGATGGCGAGGGGAAAGGACATCAATTTAGCCAACTTCATATTATTGAAACGGGCATATACCTTTGGGGCAACCTCTCCAAATAAGACCAATAAAAAAGTTACCCCAGCTACTGAGATCAAAAAATTGAGAGAAGAAGCCAGCTTTTCCAGCGAAAAGAAATAGCCTAGTCCAGCATTATCAATCAGGAATTGAGCCCAGGACTCCATTAAGCCAGGGGGCAGTAGATTGCGAAGCAAGAAATCGGATAGGATAACAATGGCAATATTGATAAAGTTATTGCTAATCAAAATGGTAGCAAGCAATCGGCGAGAGTTCTCACGCAACTGTAATATACGCAGAGAGGCCCGACTATTCTCTTCTTCCAGGTCGCGAAGGTCATTGGGACTGAGAGAAAAGAAGGCGATTTCGGAGCTAGAAATCAACGCGGAGCACAATAGGAGAAACAGAACCAGTATTGCCGCAGCAACCAAGCCCGAAGCAGGGGCAGTAGACAATGAAAGGAAAAAAAGCAAAGAAGAAGCGCAATAAAGATTGTCAGGTTCTGATCCCAATACAAGCGATGATTAATTTGTACATAAACGGATCAGTCTTATAATGGTTTCATTAAAAACCATCTCAGACCAAATTAAAACGGCAAATCATCATCTGCGGGCCCTGAGCTCTTTTCAGCCGCTGGTTTAGCTACAGGTATAGATTCACCACCGCCCATCGAACTTGAACCAGCAGTCACATACTCTTCTGTAGGCATGGAAGCGCTAAAGCTGCTATTAGAGGATTCTTTGCGTTCGAGCAAACGAAAAGTATTGGCAACTACCTCAGTGATGCGGCGATCATTGCCTTCTTTATCCTGGAATTTTCGATGAGTCAGTTTGCCTTCTACATAGATCAGCTTCCCCTTTTTCAGGTCGCGCTCTGCTCGATCTGCCAAACCTCGCCAGCAAACTATATCATGCCATTCTGTAATGGTTTGCCATTCATCTGTTTTTCTATCTTTATAGGTTTCATTGGTAGCCATAGAGAATTTGGCGACCGCCACGCCGCTTTCCAACCTGCGAACCTCTGGATCACGTCCCAGATTGCCAATTAAAATTACCTTATTAACCATGGATGAATTTATTTTCAGGTACTAAATCGTAAGAGAGGCTTTGACGCTGATACGACAGTCAGCTTGACTAGCCGCCTTACTATAAATCGAACAAAAACGATATTTGTATGCTATTACCTTAAATCTAAATATAACGATTTATCCTGTAAATACAAATCGATCATTTTTGGGAATGCGAATTTATTCAAGTTTTTTCGATTGACAAGATTATAGCATTCCTTTTTTGTCGATAAGGCTTTCTGCAAGCGGATTTCCCAGAATTTAGCCTTGATGGTTTGATGGGTGAGCTGTTGTTGGAAGGGTTTGGAAACCCGATCAATTTGATAGGAAGATTCATTTAATAAGTGCTGAAATTCACTGTGCTGAACCAGTTCTTTGGCATTTAGTAGCTGCTTGCTCTCAATCAATGGGAATTGATAAAGTAATCTCCAAATGTCCTTGGCTTCCCGCTTTTGTAAATAGACGGTATCTTCATGATCTAATACCAGGAAATTGAAAAATCGCGTCTTGCGTTTGATCTTTTTTACTTTTACGGGTAATTGATCTATGCGCTTTTCACGAAAAGCTACGCAATGAGGTCGCATGGTACAGTGGTCACATAATGGTCGGCGGGGTCGACAATGCGTAGCGCCAAAGTCCATAATAGCT
>JBCBDH010000389.1:0-6418 GCA_038529855.1 Bacteroidota bacterium
CTTTGGCAATCTCTTCTCGCATAAAACCGATGACGCGCATTCGGTTGTTTTCCGTTTTGTGTAAGGTCTTGATTTCCTTTCGTCCGGGCGGAAGCTCGTCGATTACCGAAACATCTAAATCGCCGTAAAGGGTCATGGCCAGGGTACGGGGAATAGGGGTCGCTGTCATGACCAAGACATGGGGAGGGCAGGGTGTATTCTTTCGCCAGAGCTTTGCCCTCTGTTTTACCCCAAAGCGATGTTGCTCATCAGTAATGGCTAGCCCTAAATTCTTGAAGACCACGGGATCTTCGATCAAGGCATGGGTGCCGATGAGGATATGGATGTCGCCATTGGCCAGTCGCTCAAGTAGCTCCCTGCGTTTTTTACCCTTGACACTACCCGACAAAAAAGCGACCTCAATCTCCAAGCCTTCCACATATTTACCAATGGATTGGTAGTGCTGTTGGGCAAGGATTTCTGTGGGGGCCATCATACAGGCTTGGTAGTCATTATCCAGGGCCATCAGCATGGCCATCAAACCCACGATGGTTTTTCCACTGCCTACATCCCCTTGCAGGAGGCGATTCATTTGGACCCCTGCTCGAAGATCCTCCCGAATCTCGCGGAGCACCCGTTTTTGGGCACCCGTTAATTCAAAAGGTAATTTTTGATGGAAGAAACTATTGAAATAATCACCTATTTTAGAAAAGACATAACCTTTAATACTTCCCTTTCTGCGTCTGCGGATTTGGAGCAGCCGAATTTGGAGAAAAAAAAGTTCTTCAAATTTAAGTCGACTGCGGGCTGCTTCTAATTCTTGTTGGTGTTTGGGAAAATGAATGCTGCGCGTAGCCGTAAAACGGGATGGGAATTTGAATTTTTTTAGGACATAGGCGGGTAGGTTTTCGGGCAAGTCTTCAGGGGCTAATCGCTCAAATAATACAGCCATTAAACGGCGGCGACCCTTAGCGTCCAAGCCTTTGGTACTGAGCTTTTCGGTGCTTGGATAAACGGGTGCAAAGCTCATGGCCTGTTGTGTGTTTTTTTCGCTAACGGGCTCGATTTCAGGGTGGGGAATATTGAGCTGACCTCTAAAGGCATTGACTTTTCCATACACAATGTATTCGGCTCCTACCTGCAAACTCTTTTCTAGCCAGTGGATTCCTTTAAACCAGATCAGTTCGATCACGCCAGTATCATCGCGAAATTTAGCGACCAATCGGCGCTTTCTTCCTTCTCCCTGTACCGTCATTCTGCGAAGGATACCCCGTAGCTGTACGCTATCGCTTTCCGCACCAATGTCGCGAATGCGATGGAAGCGTGTTTTATCCACGTAGCGATAGGGATAATGTTGGAGCAGATCGCGAAAAGTAAAGATGCCTAATTCTTTTTTCAACAGATCCCCCTTGGCTGGACCTACCCCTTTCAGGTATTCGATCGGACTATCAAGTGTATTATTTGGCTTACTCACTATTGGAATTCTTGACCTTCTTTGACTTAATGGATGCAATTTAAGTCTTTTGTTTAGCTTTTGAATATCTTTGTGAGTCCAGGGAAACTTTTTTCCGAATTACAGGTGTTAGAGCTTATTGTAGTAAACCTAAGAATATGGAAACCAAAAGACAGCGGCAAGTGGCGGAATTGGTGAAACGCAACTTTGGATTGATCCTTCAGCAGGAAGGTGGATATGTATACGGCCATGAAGTATTGGTGACAGTAACTTCTGTAAAAATGTCGCCCGACATGAGTATCGCTAAAATTTACCTGAGCGTATACAACACAGAAAATAAGCAGGAGGTCATGCTCGAACTAGAGGATAACCACACTCGACTCAAAAGTGTGTTTGCTCAAAGAGTTAGGAAGCACCTTCGTCGAACACCAGATATTCAATTCTATCTCGACGATACCCTCGACGAAATGTATCGCCTCAATGCCTTGTTCAATCGCTTGGAAGCCGATAAGCAGATGGGTAAGAAAGAAGAGGAGTAGGTCCTATTCAATGCGAATACTTTTAGCCATCTGAGTGGGAATATTGAGCAAACGCTGATTGTCATCCAATCGAATGGCTATATGCTGGGGGTCTATTTTCTCAACAGAAAAGGCAATCTTGGGTAGCAAACCCAAATCCCAAAGCTGGGCGCGAATGCGTTGGGCAGGTTGTTGCTCGGCAATGATGGCCTGTTGTTCTACCTTGAGCTGACTTAGGCGTTTGACCTTTTGTTTTAAAAGCGTCGAAGACTTTTCTTTATTGCGCAATCTTTGTTGATGGGCAGTTGAATGCATAGCAGATTTCTTCTTCCCTGGGATGGGGGAGCCGTGAGGGTCCGTCGTTGGAAAACCTAGAGAGCGATCCACTTCATCCAGGATTTCTTCGGTGAGCAGGTGTTCATACTTTTCTGCATCTTCATGGATTTGTTCTTCTGTCAGTCCCATTTTATCTACCAAAAAAGTTTCCCATAAGCGATGGGCGCGGACTAGGCGATAAGCCTCTTTTCGACCTACCTCTGTCAGGCTTAGCGCATTCTTTGTTTGGGCTATTCGTCCCTGCTGTTCGAGCAGATTTAGACGATTCTGTAAAGTGTTTTTACCAAGAACCAATCGCTTTTGAAGTCGCTCCAAGCTCAGGGATTGCTTTTCCTCCAATCTCAAAGCCTGTTTTAGGATATCTTCCAATTGTATTTTTCTTTGTAAGCGATTTTTGCGGATGCGTCGAAAAACCAATCCATTTTTAGGAGCAAATAAGGCCGTTAGCATATAGATCAAAAAAGCTGTAACGGCCATCACAGGACCTGGAGGTGCATCAATGGCAATCGCCAAAATCATCCCCAATATAGCTGACAATAAACCGACGACTGCCGAAATGATCAATACCCGATTGAGTTGGTCGGATAATAGAAGAGCAGTTGAGGCAGGAGTGATCAACATAGCGACCACCTGTATCAGACCCACTGTTTGCACAGAGGCGACTACGGTGAAGGACAACAGCAGCATAATGAAATAGTGAATGGTACTTACTGAAATCCCCATTGTCTCTGCAATCACAGGTTGAAAAGTCGTGACAAATAGATAGCGGAAGAATACGACGATACTGATGAGTACGTAAACCGTTGTACCCGCCGTCAAGTAGATATCAATATTATCTATACCAAGGGTTGTCCCAAACAAAAAATCCTTTAGATCTAGATGGACCCCTTGTTCTCGACTAATCCAGGAAATGCCAATGACCCCAAGCGAGAACATCGTCGTAAAAACGATACCAATAGCCGCATCATTCTTGGTTTTGACATTGCGCTGTATCCAGGTGATACCAATAGCCGCAAAGACCCCAGATAGGACGGAGCCAACAAAAAAGCCGATTTTGTCATGTCCTGCCAATACAAAAGCAATCACAAAACCCAGTAAAATAGAGTGGGAGAGCGCATCACCGATCAGTGCCATATTGCGCAATACGATAAAACAACCCAAGATACCACAAGTAATCCCTACCAGGGAAGAGGCTACAATCGCCTTAATGGCCCAAATACTTTGTAAATCTGTTAATAACTCTGCCATCGTCACTTAATAATTGGTGAACAAGCTACCCAACTCAAAAGCATCGCCTATTTGGGTGTAACAAATATACAAGAATTTTTGAAAAGCTAAAAATAAATTTCGGCTAGTCTAAAAAATGATTTTGAGATTCCTGAATCATATCGTAAAGCATTCCTTCTTTCATGGCATAAGCAGAGGTGAGGATGGTTTGAATATTTGCTCTGGTCAGCATGAAGTGAATTAGAATAAGTGCAACGATGATCATATCAGCCCGAGTATCAGGGATATTGGGATGGTCCAAACGCTCTTGCAGAGAACTTTTGAGCATTTGGTCATAGAAGGGGTAAAATTCTGCTACGCTTACTTGAGAAAATAAGGGTGTACTTTTATCGGCTAATAAATCTTGTACCACATCAAAAGTACCAGAGGCACCGATGAGTTGATGGATATCGTGATGCTGTAGTTGATCAAAAAGGGGGCGAAGTTCTTGACCTAGGAAGACTTCCATTGCCTCGATTTCTGTTGGATGGATAGGATCGTTTTGGTGAAATCGATTGTACAAAACCGCTACGCCAATAGGAAAGCTTTGTGCCCAATAAAACTGCTTTTGGTCGGCAATAATAAATTCAACACTACCCCCACCAATGTCCATAATCAAGCCCTTGCCCTGATCAAAGGGAACGGCCTGTACAACGCCTTTGTAGATGTATTCTGCCTCTTCGCTACCTTGGATAAGCTGCACGGTTAATCCCGTTTTTTCCTTCACTTCTTTAATAAATTCCCGACCATTACTGGCGGTGCGGAGGGCCGCTGTACCAAATGCCTTTACTTCGTCAACTTGGTATTCTTCCAATACTTGCTGATAAGTATGTAGGGCTTTTAGTCCTCGCTGAAAAGGGGCTTGGCCGATGCGATCAATTCCATTTTCTGCCAGTTTGATAAAAATTCGCTGGCGGTAAATTTCCTCGAATGTTCCACCCGTCTTTGTCTCGACAATCAAAAGATGAAAAGTATTGGTACCGAGATCAATTACACCCAGTCGTCTCATTGTTTTCCTCGCTGTAAAGCCTGATTAATGGTGTTTTGGTAAAAGGTGATGGCCTCAGGTGTCAGTAGATTGCCATAGGTTGGCTTGCCATTTTCAAAAAAGACAAAGTAGGTACAGCCCTCGCTCATGTACATGTCGGCCTCTTCCAATTGCTCTCCCTGTTTTTGATAGGTAATTCGACCAATGGGCTTACAGCCTTTTTTGATGGGAGCTTGTGCCGCGGAGATGTGTCGAATAACGGATTGTATGGCCGTAGTTTCCTTAAAACTCATACTCAAAGGCAGTTCGTAATAAAGGTAGTCGATAAAATCGCAATCGGTAAATAGGGCCTGAGCGCGTTCTATGGGAAGGCTAGGATAGTATTCAGTCGTCTCTGCGGGGGCTTGTGCTGCGGGGGGAGTCGCATTGGCACTAGGTGGTATAGCGTCCGCCTTTTCACTGGAAGAATCACTGCTACAAGCCGTCATCAAAAAGAAGAGACTGCAGCACAAAAGTAGATTTCGTAGAAGCATAAGGGTCGATTTTCGCTCGAAGGTCAATGCAATTAAAGAATATAAGCCATCGTAAAGGTAATAAACTTCCCTCGCATCGAACGGGCATTGAGATTCGTGCTTTCGTTTCGGTACAACAAATTGAGCGATCTGCTCCAACGCACGGTAAAGCCAAAGTGCTCGTTGGCAAAATAGGTAGCTCCCAGTACGATGCTTATGTCGTCTTCATTAAACTCATCTCCCAATTGAACCAGTGGAGAGGTCAGCGATTCATCTTCAATTTCTGTTTCGAACAAGCGACCGTAGGACAAGCCTCCGTGGATATGCACCTTGTAGTAATCCCCATCCTTTCCTTCAAACAACCAATCTTTATAGGTATAGAGTACAGGTACTTCGATATAATTGATCCTGATTTTGAATGGAAAATTGGCATTGTTTTGATTAAAAGCGGACTGGCTACCGCGTTGGGAATAGAGAATTTGTAGCCCTAGTTCTGTTTTTTCCGTCAAGATCGCAATCCCTTGCAAACCACCTACTAGGCCAAGCTTGGTGTAGCCTGCCGAGCGGTCTCCGTCAATCTGTGAAGCATTCACGCCTATTACAGCACCTGCCTTAAATCGCTGCTGCGCATGGAGCTGCATCGTTAGCATTATTCCCAAAAAAGATAAAAATAGAATTCTAAGCATTGGAGATCACTTTTGTCCAATTCCTTGCTTAAGTAGCCAAGTGCCGCCTAGTGTCGGAGTAACTTAAAGTTACTCCGACACTAGGCGGTGCACTAGGTGGCGAGGAATTGATTTTATGATATTAGCGAATACAAGCCTTTTTTATTGTGGCTATTTGCACTTTGTACTTGGTAATAATTGGACATTTTTACCATATTTGCCTCAAATTGCGAATATACAGTTGTTTTTGTACATCCCTAGTCGGGAAAGCCAAAAATACCCATGCCAATATGTTTAAATATACCAAACATACGCTAAAAAAAATCGAGGACTTGTTCAAAGCTGTCGATTATACCATTCGCTATGAGCGAGGGAATTTTCAATCGGGCTATTGCATTGTCGAAAATCGAAACATTGCGGTGATTAATAAGTTTTATGATACGGAGGCCCGAATCAACTGCTTATTGGAAATTTTACCAACAGTTGAGGTAAGGGAAAATATACTGGATGAAAAAATGGCGGCTTTCTACAAAAAGCTGATCAAATTTTCGGCAGATTCCAGTACGAATGAGGTGGAAGAGCAAACAACTGAATAATCGCTGGCCTAAGAGAATTGTCTGTCAAGGCCAAAAATTAGCTAAATCATCAATTTACAGATTACACTTTTAGGTAATTTTTGGCCTTGACAGACAATTCTCTTA
>JBCBDH010000390.1:0-6418 GCA_038529855.1 Bacteroidota bacterium
CGTGGTAATTGGTGATGATATGCCCTTCCTTATCCCATACAAAGCCCGATCCGTTTCCTCGCGGAATTTCCATCGTATTGCGGGTCCAAAAATCGCGGCGGACATTGGTGGTGGTAATAAAGGCAACGGAAGGAGAAGCCTTTTCAAAGAGTTGAATGGTGTGTTTTTCCTGAGAGGTGAGATTGGTTTCCCAATCGTCTTGGCTTTCACTGGGAGCGGCAGCGGTCAGTGTAGCGGTTGATTCGTCGCTTTCCAAGGCGGATTGCTCCTCAGCTTCAATGGGCGCGGGATCTTGATTTTTCCAGGAGATTCCAGCAAAAAAGCCAAAGGCAATTAGCCCCATCCATAGGAGCCATCTGAGTAGGCGAGGTGTACGGTTCATAAGTTATTGATTGGCAATGAGAAAAGTGGCTCAGACTATTTCTTCTTCCTCCAGATCGAGTTTTAATTTACCAGCTGGAAGCAATTCGTGCATGACTAAGGTGACGCCAACAGCTCCAATAAAAGGAGCAATGACAGCTCCCAATATAGGAATGAGCAGCAAGAGATAAGTCACCAAACCAATGGCGAGAGAGACCCCAGCAAAATGCTTGGTGAGCTCAAAGCTATCTTTGATATTAATTTTGAATATTTCGTTGTAATTATCCAAGACAATAAAACCGATAAAATAGCACTGTAGCACAAAGACGGCGGGCATTTCCAACCAATCGATCCCAAATATGCCCAAAACGACCTGTATCATAATGGTACCCACCATTTCCATTCCCCAACACATAAAAGCCACTTTGATCATTCGAATCTCTGCCTCTACAAATTCTTTCAAGGTCGCCTCTTGCTTTATACCTGACTTGATTTCCAGGGTTCGACGGGCAAAATGGAAGATGAGGATTTCCATAAAGATGAGCAGAATGTATTTGAAACTGCCCAAAAATAAGAAGTTATACCCCTCTGTTGCCACATTTTCAAACAGCATCCCCATGCTCTGGGTAATGGTAAAAGGATCGTCCATTTCCGCACTGGACCACCAATCCTGTATAATCCCAGAAAATTTAAAACTGACCACCAATCCAGCCACTAATATAAATCGAGAGACCCAACCATATTTCCAGAAACCTTCCCATAGTCGATGCGCACGGATAAACGCAATGGTTTCTCGCTGCGCCTGTAGGGTGCGGAAAAAATCGGGGATTAGATTTCGCGTATTAAATTTGTTCGCCATTAGTTCGTTCGCCAGTTTGGTATCGTCAGCAGGAAAATAAGGAAATTTTGGAGGCTAAGAAAGTTTACAAGGGCTAAAAATGCTCCCTTAGCTCATCTCATACAATAAAAAAACGCCTCGATTAAAAAGGGAGTTCGTTTTTTGGTCTTCATCTTTGGATATTCTGTCCAAATTTTGCTCGGGATTCGTCGGAATATGGCTGGGGGCTCGATTGCTTTGGAGCTAAGCTTTAAAAAAGAGTCCCGAATGCTGAGGGGGTCAACATTCGGGCTCGACAGGGTTCATTTGGTCGGCATAGCGCCGCTTTTGATTACCCTTATGAAATCTAATCTAATACCGTGACAAACCATTTAATTAATCGAACGCCATTGGGGTCAAAGGGCGTATTACCCGCATTTAGGTCGCCATCAGCAACGGTCCCACCTGTTTGAGGAAATGGATATTCGCAGTTGCCTATTTCCAGGGTAGCTAAATAGACGCCATTTTGGACCACATTTCCATCTTTGGTCCCATCCCATTTGATATCGCGCTGCTTAAACCCAAGCTCAACATCAGCCTCTCTGTCTAGTTCAAAGATGATGTCATCGTCATCCAGATTCGTTCCTCCCCAACGATGGTATATGCGCAATCTAAAACGAGTGGCATTATAAGCATGATAACAGCCCGTACAAACATCATAGCCTACCACACCTACTTCGTCATTAACCCCATCTCCATTTGGCGTAAGTGCATTGGAAAACCAAAGCGTATTTAAAGGACCAGAATAGGTGATTTCTTCATCGCCCACATAAACCTGATCACTAGCCGTACAATCTTGTGCGCGAATGGCATCAGGCATAAAGGCATCATCCAGCGAAACCCTGATTTCATAATTGGTTTCTCCTGTAAATTGTATTCCTTCTAAAGTGAATTTCACATCATAGATGTTATTAAAGGGTCCCGTCCCAGTATCTCCCTGATAGGCTATTTCAGGTTCCGTGAATACTTGACCAGTTGTAAGATTTTCTAACTCTATATTCAAAAATTCTAAAGGATAAGTCGTCCGTACAATCGCCTCAAAAATATAAGAACAATAGTCTACTACCCCCTCATAGGATAATTCGACCTCAGGCACAGAGAATTTGGCGATCTCTGTTCTATCCGTCAAGGTACATCCATTGTCATCCGTCACCGTCACAGAGTAAATACGGCTTCCCCCACCCTGTGGAAAACCCATAACATTTGGGAAGCGAACCGTGAAATCGTCAATAAAAAATGGCGAGTTGGGTTGCCACTGGAAAGTACATCCAGCATCACAGACCACCTCTCCCGCTATCTGAACAGCGGATTCATTGGAGCAGAAGATGTAATCTGGATAGTCAATATCAAAACAAGAAACCCAAATATCCTTGGTGACCTCAACGGGATCTGTACAGTCGTTGCTGGCAGCGAGGCTCACTCTGTAGGTATTTCCACAGGCAAAATTGGGATAGAATTCCGCAATATTTATGAGACCTACGTCATTGAAGTAATCTTCTGAGATACAATTCTGGGTTTGCCCAGAGGAGTTGATCTCACAAACGGTCCAGGTGTACTGATTCTCTCCCGTTGTCGCACTACCATCGAGGAAGTAATTGCCATCCTCATCTGGGCAGACATTGTCTGCTAAGACAACCGTTGGTACCTGATCTTCAAAATTATTACAAATTCCATCTATATAAGCATAGCCAAAATGTTGAATTTGGGCGCAATCTGCAGTGATAAATTCTACACATACATTCCTACCAATGTATTCATTAAGATCGTATTCCACACAGGTCCATCCCCTGTAAGCAATCTCTGCACCAACAGGAGGTTGGAAAAACTCAAAGAAATTATTGTTTACATCCGCTATAATTCTGACGGTCTCGCCTATGGGGTTTCCAGATTCACTGTCGTACAGTCTATACTGAAAAAAGGGATTAATAACTGGATCAGTATGGGATGCTTCCAAAACGACCGCATAATTGAAAAAGAAGTCTGCATTTTGATTATCTACATCAAAACAGTAGGTCAGACGTTCGCTTTCTGGCCCGCCTAAATTATTACCAAGCTTGGCAAAATATTGACCACCCCCTGGAGGAGCCAATTGGAGTGCTGGAACATTGGGGTCTTGATAGGTAGCTGGCAGTATCTGATGTCTGGGCCCTGAAAAGTCTATATCAAAATTTTCAATGACTGGCGCTTCACTTCCATCTGCATTATCCCCATTTAAATTCTCTCGATCCCCCAAACCACCTGTCCAATCACTAAAGTCTCCATCTTCCAAATCACCATTACCACAATCCCCAGTTGCTACCCCCGTTATCGCCTTGAGTACAATTGGATTCTGAGCATAAGCAACCTGACAAGTCCCATTACTGACCACTAAATCATAGCTACCTTCTGGTAAATCTTCAAATAACCTGGTTTGTGTTGGCGGAGGAAAATGCTCAAAATGCGCACCACCGTCCAGACTGTAGGACAGATTATCGCCAAAAGCCTGTACACTGATCCAGGCATCATCGCAAATAGGGCAAGTAGGGTCCGCTTTTTGAACATTAAAAATCGTAGGTCTACAATCTGTGTCTTGACAATCGACCATCCCATCGCAGTCGTCATCCTTCCCATTTCCACAGATTTCTCCCAGCTCTCCTCCTGGAACCTGAATCTCAAAAATCGTGATGTCTCCTGGTCCATCTACCTGAACCCGCATATAGCGAGCCTGCTGATAGCCAAGTGGAATTTCCAGACCACTAGCTACCGCATTTTCCACATAAACGTGATTGACAAAGGGAGAAGACAACTCCGTCCTCAAATCCTTGGTGGCAAAAGGGAATTCAGACATTAGGATGTAGTAATTATTAAAACCATTGGGATAATGGGTAGTGGGGTACCATATCTTTACGCTTTCCAATAGATTGGACCTGGTCAGATCAATTTCCCACCAAGGGTTCATCTCTGGATTCGTTCTGGTAATATTCAATTCATTCCCTGAAGTAATACCATCAATACTTCGCCTCACCTCAGCCGTATTGAAGGCAGAATAATGAAAGGTGGAAGATTGATCAACCAGACCGATCGTGGCTACATTGGATATAACTACTTCGTGTTGATCACAGGGTAAACTCACTTGAGCGAATGAAGGAAAAGCCAATAAAAGGCTTAAAAATAGGATGGAAAAAATAGTTTTCATTACTTAAATATTTAGATATACATCAAGTAAAGTGTTTAGGGCTTGGGCCAAATCCAATTGCGGCACTAGATGGAATGTCGAAGTAGTTTGGCCCCTAAATCACTTTTTGATTCGTATAGAAGGTGTAGAATAATGGTCGCTTATCTTTTGATTAAAGCCAATTTGCTGTGATAGATGACTTGCTTATCAATATGGATTTGGACAAAAAATAGCCCTTGATCCAAGGCATGTACATCTATCGTCTGCGTAGTATTGGTAATAGCTCCTTGGTAGCGTAGCTTACCTGCCATATCCGTAATAGAAAGCACGACATTTTCCTCAGGTCGATAATTGGGGAGGCGGGTATGCAATAGGCCATTGGAGGGATTGGGATAAACGGAAATATTGGCACTCCGCATTTCCCTCTTATCCAAAAAGCAATCTGGAATGATCTCAAAAGGCTCAGACATTTCTTTTAATAATACCTCATGGACATGACTCTTTTTTGCCATATAACTGTGTATATGGACTTCCTTATAGACCAATCCTACCCGATAAATACCCGCTTGTAAATCCTTGTAAATCATTTGACGAACTTTTGAGGCCTCCTTTTGCTGTGCTCGCCAAATACCTGGGGCAATTTGTTTTTCCAACCAGAAGTGGTAATCTTTTGCAGTGATTTCTTTTGTGAACAGGGCATTCACATTGTTACAATCCGTAATACTTACATCAAGCTGAGCCAATAGAACAGCGGGACTGTAAATCGCAATCATCACAATGAACAGGACCTGATTTAAACATTTCATATCTTTATTATTTAATGTTATAAAATACTTATCTGTACTAGCTGTCGTTCCGAAAAGCCAATAGCTTTACAGCCCAATCAATTAGCCATTGTTGAGTTCCTTAAAAATATTTAACTGTAATTCCAGTGGTTTATCCTGTTGAGCTCCTTGGATAGATAGTGGAGCCATCGTGCATTACAATAGCCACTTACCCATTTGGATGGATAAAAGCTTAATAAAAATAAATGGTGTAATTAGAACCAGTTTCACTCCAGGAATTTAGAAGATCTGTAGAATTATCTATCCTTGATTACCAGAAAAGGAGCATCTGATTTAGTCGATAAGAATACTGCAATATAGAAGAATTTCTGATAAAATTAAAACCAATTTATGCTTAACAATTCAATAACTATGTTTCAACCACATTGTTCTGTGCTGGCCTAAATTTTAAAACCATGATGATGATTCCGAATAACATAAACGGAATACTTAAAATTTGTCCCATGTTAATCACCATGCCCTCTTCAAATGCTACTTGATTGATTTTAGTGTACTCTATTAGAAATCTAGCGATAAACAACAAAGTAAAAAATAGACCAAATACAAAGCCTTCCTGGTGTTTTTCTTTATTCTTGTAGATCGCAATAAGTATAACAAAAATCAGAAGGTAGGCAAAAGCTTCATACAATTGACTTGGATGTCGCAAGACATTATCGACTCGTCTAAACACCACTCCATAGTCCGCATTCGTTGCCTTTCCAATTATTTCGGAGTTCATAAAGTTTCCAAGTCTGATGAAAACCGCCGTTAACGCACCCCCCACTGCTACTTTATCTAAAATGGAATAGATGTTCTTTTTCGATCGGATACTAAAGATCCAGATGGCCAAAAAAACGGCCAAAATTCCTCCATGACTTGCCAAGCCCTGAAATCCAGTAAATTCAAACTCACCTCCCTCAATTTTAAAAGGAAGAAAGATTTCAAGTGGACGGGATAAATAATAATCGGGTTCGTAGAATAAACAATGCCCTAATCTAGCCCCTACGATGGTCGCAATAAACACCCAAATGGTTAGCTTATCCAGTTCTTCTAGTTCCCAATGATCTTTCAGCCAAAGTTTTTTTACAACATAAAGCCCTAAAAACAATCCAGTTACAAACAAAAGACTATAGTAACGTATTGACCATACATCAAATAATCTGATCATTTCTGGATCTATGTTCCAATCAAACTGCATTTTAC
>JBCBDH010000391.1:0-6391 GCA_038529855.1 Bacteroidota bacterium
TAAGTATTGTAAAAAACAGATGCAAGACCCTCATTGGGCCTTGCATCCAAAAAAGAAGCGCATTAGTGACTAATCATAATAGGAATCACCTTTTGGCTGCTTTGGGTTGGTTGGTAGATACAGTAGTACATGCCAGTTGGCCATTGACTGACATCTAAGCGGTAGTGTTCTTCCTGATCGTCAATCTCTTGTTCAAAACGGATTTGTCCGCCTTGGTCGATGATGGAGATACGACCCGTATTGCCATAGATGGAAGGCGACAGATACCTCACATTAAGTTCGTCACTTGCTGGATTGGGAAGCAATTCAATGGCGACCTTTTCTAAGGTATTTGATTGGGTTCTTGTTGCAGGAAGTTGTCCATTAATTTCCGCTTCTCTACCGCGGGCAGGCAGTTCAATATCAAATGGATATTCTACACCATAGAAGAAGCTCATAATGTTTCTGGCTCGAGTTTGTGCCCTGCCCTGGCCATTATCAGCCAAGTTGGTGACCGTCACTTTTTCATTAGTGGTCAGTAAATACTCATTGCGACCCTCTAGCTGAAGACTTTCAAGGATGGCATAGAGCTCAACCATTTCACTGTGTTCTGTCGCCTGCTCTGTACTTAGGTCAAACATGGCAGGAATCTCGTTAAGCATGCTCACTGCTGCATTGGCCTGACCATCGTCATAAAGATAATCTACTACGGTATAAGTACTCGCTAAGGTCTCAAAGGTCTTTAGCCATCCAAGGATTTCTGCACGGTCCTCCACCGTTTTCTCTTCATCCTCACGATCCATGAGTATATTAATGATTTCATGGGCTGCTTGGTCTTTTAGGGCCTTGATGTAAGTGATTTCAGCTTCTTGCTTTCCGCGAATGGTGATGTTGCCCATATTGCGAAGCAGAGAACTCAGTTGACTTCTGGTGAGAAATTCTTGCGTGGTAGGATGCTCGTAGAGATTGGTCTGGCGAAGTGCGTCTGTATTGCTGTTGAAGATGTTGTAGAGGTATTCGCCATTGAAGACTTTGTAGTCGATAATCGTCTCTAGCACATCAGTAGATAGATAAGGGGAGATGGACAGGAGCTGATCGTTTAATTCTGGGTCATTGAGTTCAGTGCGTTGGATGAGGGCTACTAATTCCGTTGTTCGACCCTCGTCAATTTTTCCTATGTAATTGTCCACCTTTATCGCTAATTCATCCTTTAAATCTCGATAGCGTACTTTAACAATCTCTATATCAATCAAACCACCAAAACGCGTGGGGCAGGTATTTTCCTGAATGTTAGACGGGCTGACGGGAAGTACTTTGATGGGATTGTAATAAAGTGGTTCTTCATTAGGTCCAGTACCATAGATATAGATGATGTTTTGGGTGGCTAGATTGTAAGCATCACTTTGTGGATTGTTGTTGGTATTGGAAAAAGTATTGCCTGCGGTGAGGTAATTTCCTGAGCTGAGCAATCCCCCCTGATAGTGGCGAATACCATTGCCCCAAAGGGCATACAAATCAATATTGGCCGTAGCGGTTTGTTCATTACAAAAATAGGCTAAACCGTCAAAGGAGCCATCTGGATTAGCCGTCAAGGAGCCATTATTCCCAAGAGCGATATTGGCATAAGTCATATCGTCAAAGGAGTTTTTATAGATTTCATTATTGTCCTCGCCAGTGTAGATCATGTAAGCACCAGCGGTATAGGTAAAGGCGCTGCTATTGCGGGTAAAGTTGTTCTCTTCAATTCGATATTTGGTCCCATACCAATTGACCAGGGCATTGCTCCAAGTTTGACTGGCATCTGGGCTGTATCCAATGTCAAAGTCATTGCGGGTAATTTGTGCATAGTCAACGCCATCATTATACACGGAAAAGCGACAGTTTTCAAAGGTATTGGCATCCACGATGTATTTGCGTGTAGAGCTGATCTTTTTGCCCCATACGCCATAATACAGATTCCTGAAAATATTGGGATTGGGATTACAACAAGGATTGGTAATTGGACAAATGGCTGACCCACAACCAGATACCCTAAAGCTGGCATCTTCCGTATAAATGCCCTTACCCAGCTGATAAATCGAAGAGGCATTTGGATTGATGTTTTCTAAAGTACAGCTGTAGATACCCACGAAGTCCACGGCCCACATGGTGATAAAGGCATTGGGGACTTGGTTTTCGGGCAGGTCTTCGTCCGTTACAAAGCGACAATCTCTAAAATAGCTTCTATTATTGTAGGTGATGCTAGGAATGGAGGGATGGAAATTGCGGTATTTCAAAAATTCTACGGCTCGTTTGTTATTTCGGAAAGTTGAATTATTGGCCTGGATAATTCCACCCGTATAGTCCATCATCCAATCGCCAGCTTTACCCAATTTTACGGCATTATTAGAATATTCAATCACGGAATTATTTCTCACAATGAGTCTGCCCTGAGCATAAGTACCACCGCTGGAAAATTGATTTTGGGTGGCATCTCCCCATACTTCAATTCCTCTCCAAAATTCACCACAGCCATTGGTTAGGGTACTATTATCAACGATAAGGGTAGCACCTGCTTCTACCAAAAGCTGGGTTTTCTTGGCCATGCGGATGGTGGTATTTTCGATTTTCAGGGTAGTGCCAGAGGTAATGCGGTGGGTGTTGGTCAATAGACGTGGGGTATTCCAAGTTATCGTACCACCACTGACGACTTTTTCTGCATTCTCAATCATATCTACTTCCCAAAGACCGCGTCCCTGCGTGGCCACTACGATTTTATTGGCGCAGCGGTTGATTTCCATATCAGCGACAATGGTTCTGGGGCCATTATTACCATAAAAGGCCCAATCGGTCATCGAATCGTCTTTGTAGAATACGCCAAAGTCGCTGCCTACATAAACGCGGTTATTGCTACCCTGCTGATAGACAATGGCCGTGAAGGGGATATTGGGTAAGCAAGAAGAGACATTGGTCCAGCTGGCTCCACCATTGGTCGAATGAAATACCTTTTCCCCATCTCTAAATCCACCAAAGGTCACCCATACATTATCCTCATCATCTGGATCAACTGCTACATCTGTAATGACGGAGTACAAACCACAGGAACCACCCTGGCATTTGAGGTTGAGGTTGTTGGTGACATCGCTAATGACCCAACTGCCACTGCTGCGATCTGCCCGAATCAGCCCCCCATAATTATTGGGATGAGAGCCTGTATTGCTATTATCCCACCAGTGACCATATACGGAGTAGTAGAGAATGTCTGTATTGATTTCAGACATGGCCATGCTGGACAGGCGTTTTTTGGGATGGGTGGTTCCGTGAGGAATAGTTGTCCAAGTACCTCCCTGATTAGCGGAAATATGTAGGTTTTGAGTTCCCATCATAATCTCGTTTGGATCATTGGGATTCATCAATAGCGGGTGTAGCCATGTGGCATCTGGGGCAGTGATGGGAGCTCCCCAACTGGTATTATTCCCTGAAACGGTTGTTCTTCTCAGCGCACCTTGATATTCTTGGTATACCAATAGGATATTGGTGGGGTCGATCAGGGCATCGCCATTATCTCCTCCTGGTAATGTTTCATACCAACTACCTTCATTATAAAAATTAATACTGCCATCCTGTGCACCCGTGAAGATAAAATCACTATTAGATTCGGTCACTCCCAGCCCATAATTATTGGTGCAAGCCAAACCTTCTCCAACAATATCAACCCAGGTGTGCCCATTCGTCGTCACGGAAGGTCCTCCATCTGTACCCAGATAAAGTATATCATTACTGCCAGTAGCATCTCCTGGCACCCCATCATAGGCAATCAAAACGCGCGCATCGACGTGGTTGACCTTATTATCCATAGAACTAAAGGTCAGTCCAAAATTAGTCGATTTGTAGATACAGCGATTGCCATGTTCTGCATAGATGACATTGGAATTGTAAGGACTGACGGCAAAGGTGCCATAAAAGGGAGGATCAAAAGGCATAGCATTGACGCCTCCAGTCCAGGTGAGTCCTGAATTGGTCGTTTTGTAGATATGGCGTTCAAAGGAGAAATTATTACCCCCTAAGCAGGCATTGTCTAATTCCCAATACTTCATAATAAAGACAACATGTCCTTGTTTATTGATGTCGATACTGGATTCGCGTTTGCAAGGATTGACGATGCCGCAAGTGGTGGTGCCCTGTACAGAGCTGGGTACGGTATAGTTGGTAACTAAAGAAGCGCTTGTTGAACCTGGGGGAATGCGGTAAATGCCTTTGATATTGGCAAACCAAACGGCTCCATTATCTTCTACCTCAATATCGTTATTATTGACAGGTCCCCAGTGAAATGGCCCAGAGAACCAAGCCCAGTCCACATAAACCTGTGACCAACTACCTGCTGCCAGATGGTTGCCATTCCACTTATTGACGGCTTGGCGCCGTGCAATGTAGATGGTTGTATTGGCCAGGGTACTATTGGGGTCGATGGCAATGGCATTAACGCGTCCGTCACCGCTATAGGATGGGCTAAAACCCGTTGCTGACCAACTGTTTCCACCATCTGTAGACATGATTACACCAACGCCATAGGAATGGCCCCCCAGGCCCCAAATACCGATCCCTGCACTTGTAGAGGCATAGAGAACATTGGGGTCGGCGGGATGTCGAACGATATCAGAGGTGCCAACGATGGAGTAACCTTCATCATCAGTGGTATTGACCCAGGTATTTCCGCCATTGGTGGAGCGCCAAATACCGCCATTAAAACCACCCGCTACGATATCGTTGGGATTGGTAGGATGAACGCTAATGGCTTCGATGCGGCCTTGATTTTGTTGACCTGGTAGTAAACCAGAGCAATCATTAGACCCATTACCACTGGCATCTAATGCGCCACTAGAATTATGTGGTCCAAGTGAGCGCCAGTCCTTATCATCGTCATTGGTGGTTTCGCATACCGTTAGTCCACCGTCAATAAAATTAGCCATTGAGCTCATGGCGCTTGAACCAGCCATGCCATTTTCATCCAGGCGATGCTGCCAAAAATGCGCCCATTTGTAGAAACGATTCTTTTCGTCATCGTCGATTAGGTCTTCTTGTTCAGAGCGTCCTTGTTCTTCTTGGCGGAGGTAGTGCTTGTTGATTCGGTCATAGATTTGAAAGAAAGTAGAGTCGCCCTCTTGAAGGACTTGTGGGATTTCCTGTGCTTGTATTCGCCCAAAGCTCATCATAAAAAATAGGGCCAATAGGGTCCGTAGAGGCCATAGGAATACAGCCTTGAAAACTTGGTTAGTTATCATGGTAATCGTGGTTTTAAAGATGTAATAAAAAGAGTAGCTAGTACCAAAATGCTATTGGCCTGCTAGTGTAATTTGCATTACTAAAATGTGTATTACCAGAATAGATAAGGAGTTTGTAAATTCCGACGGAAATTGAGAAAGAGAAGCAATATCAATTGCTGCAGCTTAATTTGATAAGACCCTTAAATATACTAAAAAAAACAAAGCGTGTCTAGAAAAATGACTTAAAAGGGAAGCTATGCCTTGGCTTTGACAAACCAACTTAATATGGACCGATTATACCAGCGATTGGGACTAAATGTGATCCTTTGGTTGAGCTGATATAAGAGCATGGCGATGCCAACGCCTAGAATAGCTCCTGTAAAAACATCTTTGACAAAATGCTGGATCAGATAGATGCGCGATAGGCCCACTAAGGCGGCAATGCTCAAGAACATAAACCCCCAAGGTTTTTTATAGGGCAGCAAAAAGGCCAGCAAGCCATACATAGCAAAAGCAGACATGGTATGCCCAGAGGGAAAACTCGTTGGCCCTACAAGTAAACTTACCCCATCGACGACATTGAGTTGGTCGAATTGACCCAGTTTATCAAAAAAGGTAAAGGGCCGCTCGTGAGCGAAGATGGTCTTGGCGACTAGGCTAACGATCATCACTACTAGGCCAGTGAGGGTAAAAAGTAAGGAATAGCGGAAACGATAGAATAAGGAACCAATAATCAAAGTAATGTAGATAAATTCTTCGCCTAGTTGGGTCGTCAATCGAAAAAAAGCATCTCCATTAGGGCTCCTGTGTTCGCTAAAAAAGAGGATGAGTTCACCTTGTTTGAGATTGATTAGTAATACAAAGCCTGTGATGAGGAAGAGCATAAAACCAGCAAAGAAGTATCGATTCTCTTGTATTAAAGATTGGTTGGATGTGTTCATGGACTGCTTTGAATTATCCGTTCTTTTTGCCTTGTAAGATCGTATTTCCCCCATACAATTGCAGGATTAATTATTGCGAGACAGCCATCTGTTGATAAAGGCCGTGTATTTATCGACATTGAGTATTTTGGAATCGTTCATGGCCCGATAGGTTAGGGTCATGCCGATAGGAGCCAGCACTATACAGGGCAGCCAAGAGGCGAGTATGGGAGGAAGCACGAAGCCCTC
>JBCBDH010000392.1:0-6382 GCA_038529855.1 Bacteroidota bacterium
AGGCACCTCGCCAGCAAGAGGCGATGGAGCAAATGTACCAAGCTCAATTGCAGTTTGAAAAAGACTCCTTTGCATTGGCTTTGAGTAACCCAGGTGGTGGTTTTGAGGGCTTTTTGGGTATTATGGACAAATACAGCGGTACAGCAGCGGCCAATCTAGCCCACTATTATGCTGGCATTAGCTATTTGCGCCTCGGTGAATACGAAGCGGCCATTTCCTACCTTGAAGATTTTGGTGCAGGTGATGGGGTGACCCCAATTATGAAAAAGGGGGCCATTGGCGATGCACATTCTGAACTGGGCAATATGGATAAGGCGATTAGCCAATACAAAGGTGCCATCAGCGCTGGTAATAATGAGCTGCTCACCCCCTACTACATGAAGAAATTGGGTCTGCTATATCAAAAGCAAGGGCAAAACGATCAGGCCCTTAGTACTTTTGAGAAGTTGAAGAAAGAATACCCCAATGCGCCAGATAGCCGCGACATCGAAAAGTACATTAAGCGTTTGGCGGGCAATGCCTCCTAAATTTGGTTCGCAAACGTTCAATAGAATATCATTTCATCCAAAAGAGGTAAGCGCGTTTATTCGGCTTACCTCTTTTTAAATCCCTAAATATGGCCAGTGCTTTAAAGAACCTTTCTGATTATAATGAATCCAATATTCCCTCTGCAGAGGATGCGCTATTTGGTATCGTCGTATCCGACTATCACGCTAATATCACCCATGCCTTATACGAAGCTTGCTACGAAACCCTCATCAAGCACGGTGCTAAAGCCGATAATATTCATGTAGCCCAAGTACCTGGTACTTTTGAACTACCCGCTGGTGCTAAAATTCTCGCAACAGGCAAGAAGCTCGATGCCATCATCTGCCTGGGTTGTGTGATCAAGGGAGAAACCAGTCATAACGAGTACATCAATCAGGCTGTAGCCACTAGCCTGGCCACACTAAGCGCTATGTCTGGCAAACCCTGCATCTTTGGAGTATTGACACCTAATGATGAGCAACAGGCCCTTGACCGGGCCGGTGGCAAGCATGGGAATAAAGGTACAGAGGCAGCCGTCGCAGCACTTCGAATGGTAGGTTTGAAAAAATCACATGGCGAAACCAAGCAACGTATTGGCTACTAGACCATCGAGTGGAGAGAAAATGTTTCAGCGCTTTTCCCATTAAATAAAGGCTTTTTCCTATTTTTAATGTGACTTAGTCATATGCCATCTTCCTGTGGCATCAAGCCTACACCTAAAAATAGATCGTTTCACTACAAAATTGACAAGCATGAAAAAGCTAATCGCCTTGTGCTTGGGCTTAATGGCTATAGCCTCTCTCTCCGCCCAGCAACTTTTCTTTGAGACTTACTCTGGTTACAACCTCACTTCCTATGATCTGGAAGAATTTGAAGATTCAGAAGGCTATGTTCCCATTGGATTTCGCCTCGCTGGAGGCTTTGAACGCGTACAATTTGGCCTCGAGTACAATCGCAATATCACCGATGCCAGTTTTACGAGTTCCGACCCCAGTACTGGAACAGATTTGTTTCGTACCCAATTCGTCAATTCCTATTATGGCGGACTAGTACGAGTGAACTTTTCCTCCTTACCTGCCTATCGCTTTGGTTTGGTCTTGAAGGGTGGAGCAGGGAGATATGACACGCAAGTGGAGACCTATGAATTGCCCAATGAAAGTCTGCGTGATCCTGTTGTGGAATATGAACCTGAATTGGGCTTTAATTTTGGAATTGGTATCTCTTCGCCCATTTATACCTTACTCCATTGGGAAATTGGCTATATGTACAATTTGGTAAAATATGCAGAAACGACAACAGGTGCCCCTTCCTATCAAGGTAATTTCCACTCCATCCAAATTGGCTTGAGCCTAAATTTGGTATTTGGAAATACGGCTAAACGATGCCGTCAGGTCTATAAAAATGACCGTAGCAGCCGTGGCTGGCGCCGCTAATCGACAATCAAAGCACAGTGGAGATGGCGCTCTTAGCCCCTGTCCACTGCGCTTATTGCTCATCTAGCCATTGCGATAGAAAAACCAGCCATAGCCAGTCTTTTCTTCTCTAGCTTTATGATTAAAATGATCAAATTCCGTAATTTCCCGCTCCATTCAAAATCGGGAATTCTATGTCTGTTTTACAACAACTACAAAGCACTTTAGCCCCCAGCCAAACCCAACTGGTGGCCGTTTCTAAAACCAAACCAGCAGAGCAAATCCTAGCGCTCTATGAAGAAGGTCAGCGGCTCTTTGGCGAAAACCGCGTCCAGGAATTGCGCTGGAAATATGAAGAACTTCCCAAGGACATCGAATGGCACCTCATTGGGCAGTTACAAAGCAATAAAGTCAAATACATTGCTCCTTTTGTGGCAATGATTCACTCTATTGATAGCGTAAAACTCATTCGAGAAGTCAATAAACAGGGAGCGAAGAGCGAGCGAGTCGTTCCCATCCTCCTTCAGTTTAAAATTGCGGAAGAGGATACAAAGGCTGGGTTTGAGTGGTCAACAATTGAGGCTTTTTTAGCTGAAAACGACCTACAAGCCTTTCCCCATGTACGTATCTGTGGCGTCATGGGTATGGCCACTTTTACAGATGATATGCAGCAAGTAAGGCGAGAGTTTAAACAACTAAAGCAGTATTTTGATCGCCTAAAAGAGCAGTACTTCGCAGCAGAAGATAGCTTCCAGGAAATTTCTATGGGTATGTCTGGAGACTATCGCATTGCCATTGAGGAAGGAAGTACCATGGTGAGGATTGGAAGTTTGCTATTTGGCGCTCGCTAAGATAGCTCTGCAATATCGTAATACAATTCCCGCATGGAAATTTGGATACCCAAGGCATTCAATACCATCCTTTGTTCCAAACCTTCAAATCTGGAAATACGCCATAAATCGGTTCCCTCCTGCTTGAAATAGACGTCTACCACCGCTTTATCTTGCTCAATTAAGACATATTCTCGTAAAGAAGGAATCTGGCGATAAAAGTGAAATTTATCTCCCCTATCATAATCAGCAGTTGATTTGGAGAGTACTTCGACAATAACGATGGGATTAGTGACTGCATTTTTATCTTCTGCAGCGGTTTCGACTGCTCCACAAATCACCATAGCATTAGGATACACATAGGCATTCCTCTGCTGGATATGTAGTTTGATTTCTCCCGTGAAGGCGCTGCAATTTTTAGATTGATGCTTTATATGGCTGCGCAACTCTGAATAGATATTACCACAGAGCTTACCATGGTTGAATATACCACCAGCTAGGGCAAAAATTTCGCCATTGTGGTACTCATATTTAGTCCCACTTTCTCGTTCTTGATGAATGTATTCCTTAACGCTGAGCTTAGGCAATTGGTAAGCTTTCATTCCTATTCTTTTATACAATATAGGAATTTATCACTTGACAATCAGCTTCTCTACGTAAATCCGTGCACCAATCATTACTTGAACAAAGTAGATTCCCGCACTCAAAGTCGTGATATCAATCGTCGTTTGATAGCCAAGGGTTTGACCAGTGATTAATTGCTGGCCTGCTAGTCCAAAGATGCGAAATTCAGCATCACTCGTACCGTCTTCAGGCAGTTCAATACGCAGACGATCAAAAGCGGGATTAGGGGCGATTTTGATTTGACTGTTTGGGTCAACAGAGCTGGTGGAAGAGGTTCCGTCTATGTTGAAGGAGGAGTTGTAGAGCATGATACCGCCACGACGATTACCAACTACAATGTCATAAACCCCATCATCATTGATATCAGCAAAGTCAAGGTGGGTTTCTTCCCCTGCAACGATCTGACCATAATCGTCATCAATCAAATCAAAAGCACCATCCAGATTCCCATCAATATTTCCATAGAGTTGAATCTCTCCACTTGCACTACCTGTAAAGAGTTTGTAATCGCCATCAAAATCAACAAGTACAGGAGAACTATTACCCCTAGCAGTCAAGGGATTGAAGGTAGAAACCTCCCCAAATATCTTATTATTAGGCGCATTATTGACATCTGGATCAAACATGGGATTTCCCGTTGTACCAATATTTTGGAAGTAATTGATATTTCCAGTTTTAGAATCTGGATCATTGGGATCAATAAAATTATCTCCACGCTGACCAATTAGGATGTCCATCAATCCATCGCGATTCACATCAACTATATAGGGGGTAGCAGCAGTTGTCGCATCAATATCCATATAAAAAAAGTTGACTGAACCAAATAGCATAGGTTGGCCTGGTCCCGCATTATTGGGTGCAAAAAATAATTTGCCAGACACCTCTCCTACCAGTAAATCCAAATCGCCATCATTATCTAAATCGCCAAATGCTGGTGCTAAATTGAAATTATTACTACCAACCAATTGGCTAAAATTCAACCAATCGTCATCAATCAACTCAAACTTTGGCGCCGTAGCCGTACCAATATTTCGATATAAAAATAATCTAGGATCTTCCTCCCCAAGCGGCAGGTAAAACTTTCCATTACCAACCACAATATCCATTAATCCATCTGCATCATAATCCACAAAAACTGGATGTGCACCCGTTCCCATATCTACCATTTCATCCACAAACAGATTTCGAATTTGCAAATCGAAATCAGGCACTTCTGTTGTCCCTAAATTTTTGTAAAACAGGACATTATTAAAGTCCTCATTGTTATCTGTATTGGGTGAAACCAATAAATCTTTCTTATCATCATTATCTACATCCACATAAAAGGTAGCAGGATAAATGTTGATCTTGATAGAATCATCATAGCTTGGAAAAGCACAATCCTGGCTGGTCATCCAAGCCTGATCCTTATTTCCTCCATTTTGCAGTAAGATGATATTGTCAAAGGAAATATCTCCCAATAACAAATCCTTATCCTCATCTCCATCTATATCAATGGCCAATAAGGTAGAGCCAGGATGCCGATAATTAGCCCCAATATCGCCACCTGTAAATTCCATGAAACAACCGTTAGGAGAATCACTCAGATCTGCACAACCTGATACACCACTCTCAAAAAACTTCCCCCAACAACTATCTCCAATCTTATAGTACAAACTATCTAAACTAAATCCTCTTTCGACCGATTCATTGATAAAATACTCAACATAACCTCCTGCAACGTTGAAAGTGAGAATGTCTATATCACCATCTCCATCTATATCCTCAATAGCAGGATAATCTCCGTCAAATACATTGATATTGGTAATCCCTCCATTGGTTTGTCGAAAATACAAGATGTCCTCTGGCCCCAAAGGTGTTTTCATCTTCCTAAATTTAATTCTTCCATCGCTATAAAAGCCCTGATACACCTGCACTCCTTTAATACCAGGTACTGAAGACTCCGTAAACAAATCCATTACCCCATCTCCATTGTAATCTCTGACAGATACCCAGTCTTTTATATCTGGAAAGTCAAAACAGAATTGAGGGGCAAAATCGTAATCAATTTCATCAGCTGTTCCGCGATTGAGATAGGGTAAACACATACTTCCCACTCGATCAAAGATCAACAAATCCAGTACACCATCATTATTTAGGTCGATCTCATTAAACTGTGGCGCATTCAATCCCCCCACCAATGGATTGCGCAATTCCTTGCCATCTCGAATAAAACCAGCGGATAGTCGAGAGAGTTTTTGTGCTTGTAAATCGCCAATGAAAAGGAGGAAAACCCAGGCCAGACAGATGCCTATAGTGCGGTAATTCATTATACTGAATTTGGTGAAGTAAGGATAAATTTGTTTCTTAGTTTCTATGCCTTTAAACAAGTAGGCTCGATTCAAAAGTATAAAAAAACGATATGAGAAACTACTTTTTTCTCTTCCTTCTAGGCTTGTGTATGTTAACTGTCACTTCAGTTGCTCAAGCACCAGATACTAGCGTCCTCTCCACGACGATTCCCCCCGCCAAAATTGATCTCCCCAATTATACCCTAAGTGTCCAATCAGAGGAAGGAAAAGCCCGTTTGTTGTTTCAGGCAGATCGCTCGCTGGAAGGGCGAGCGCAAGTGAGCATAGATGGGGAGGAACAGACTTTGGATTTTGTAAATGGACAAGCTAGTTTTGATACAGAGGCCAATGAAGAAGGGCAGTTGATGAACATCCAGGGAGGGGGCGAGGAATCGGGTTTGCAACTATTCCATCTATCTAAAACATCAGAAGGCAGCTATCGACTTCGATCGATTCCACTATGGCTCTCCATTCTCCCTCCGCTCGTCGCCATCTTGCTTGCTCTACTCTTCAAGGAAGTCATCGTTTCGCTGTTTATTGGCATTTGGACGGGGGCCTTTATCGCCTGTGGCTTGCGGATAGATTGTCTATTTTACAGCCTGTTGAAAGTGATTGAAAAATACATCATTGGGGCTTTAAATGTCCTCCATCATTTAAA
>JBCBDH010000393.1:0-6363 GCA_038529855.1 Bacteroidota bacterium
ATCGCAATGGTAGAACCAACGAGCAAGGTGATAGGACGACGCTCGATCCAACGGTGCCAGTGTTCATTACCGTAAAGGGTAACCAACTGGAAGCCAATGAATTCGCAGAGGCCCCTCCTCGCGCAGTAGCTGTTGCCCACCACGGTAATGAACACTGGCACCGTTGGATCGAGCGTCGTCCTATCACCTTGCTCGTTGGTTCTACCATTGCGATTTTGATTGGTGGAATGGTTGAATTCTTCCCTATGGTTTTGATCGAGGAAAATGTACCTAAGATTGAATCCGTCAAACCTTATACGCCACTTGAACTAGCTGGTCGCGATCTCTATATCCGTGAGGGTTGCATGGGTTGTCACTCTCAGATGATTCGCCCATTCCGCTCAGAGACGGAGCGCTATGGTCCCTATTCCAAATCTGGAGAATTCATCTATGATCGTCCATTCCTCTGGGGATCAAAGAGAACAGGACCAGACCTTCACCGCATAGGAGGCAAATACCCTGATAGCTGGCACTTTCACCATATGGTCGATCCAGAAACAATGTCTCCTGGTTCTATTATGCCACCTTATCCCTGGCTGGTTGAGGATGACTTGGATACGAGCACAATGCCCGCCAAGATCAGGGTATTACAGCAGCTTGGAACACCCTATGGCAAAAACTTCGATAAAAAAGCAGTAGCAGATTTAGAGCAGCAAGCCAAAGAAGTGGCCAAAAACCTTCGGGCAGATGGTATTGATATCGAAAACCTAGAACAAAAAGAGATTATTGCATTGATTGCGTATCTCCAAAGAATGGGAACTGATATCGCCCCCAAACTCGAAGCACAGAAGTAACATCCTCAATTTTTCACCAAGATAAAATCTCGAATCATGTATAAATATATCATTGCTCAGGCTGGTGATGTAGATTGGATGGCCCTCGGGCCACTCCTCCTCTTCTTCATCTTTTTCACCGCCATTACCATCATGGCACTAAGTAAAAAAAAGGAGTATGTCGACAAAATGTCGAGTCTACCATTGGATCAAAAAAAGGAATTAAAATAGTACCATCATGACAAGATATATCATCATCCTACTGCTGACCCTAGTTCCTCAATGGATATTTGCTGCGGAAACCACTGGCGAAAGTCCTGATATGCTGAAAGATATGATGGCGAATGTCCTCGTCCTCTCCGTGGCCATTACCGCTTTTGTCGCTCTCTACATGATCGCTCGCGTGACGATGATGATGATGAGCGAAGTAGAGGGTAAATACCAGGTCAATGTACCTGAACCTATACCAGCAGTGGTCAGTGAACCTACGATTAGCTGGTGGTCAAAACTGTGGAGCAAGCTCGATAATAGTGCCCCTATTCATAAAGAGGCTGATATCATGCTGGATCACAATTACGACGGTATCCGCGAATTGGATAATAGTCTTCCTCCTTGGTGGGTCGCTATGTTTTACATCACCATTTTTATTGGCCTGGTCTATATAGGTTATTACCACGTTTGGGAGATGGGCCCAGGACAAATTGCCGCTTATGAGCAAGAAGTAGAATATGCCGAAAATGCTCGTGCCGCCATCCTGGCCATGCAAGCCAATAAAGTTGACGAAAGCAATGTCACCATACTCACTGACGAGCAATCACTGACTTTTGGTGCCAATATATACAACACCAATTGTACGGCTTGTCATGGTGCTTCTGGAGAGGGAGGCGTTGGTCCCAACCTGACAGATGAATACTGGCTACACGGTGGACACATCAAATCCGTATTCAAAGTGATCAAATATGGTGTTCCTGAAAAAGGGATGATCGCTTGGAGCAATCAGATGTCTGCCAGAGATATTCACCTCGTGGCCAGTTACATTATGACCTTAAAAGGTACGAATCCACCTAATGGCAAAGCGCCTCAAGGAATTATCTACGATTCAAGCGGAGAAGAAGGAGAAGATCAAACCATTGGTTTAAAATAAGTAGTTGAATCAACAAGCATGAGTATTGTAGCACCACCATCCAAATCTCAAAAGGAAGACAACAACTTCCGCGACCACATCGCTACGGTAGATGAGGCGGGCAAGCGTATTTGGATGTATCCAAAAAAGCCCAAGGGTTGGTACTATAATGTGAGAAGCTATTTTAGTTGGGTCTTATTGGCCTTGTTATTTGGAATGCCTTTTATCAAAGTCAATGGCGATCCCTTGCTCTTGTTTAATATCTTGGAGCGGCAGTTTATCATCTTCAGCGTATACTTTGGCCCACAGGATTTTCACCTTTTTGGCTTGGCCATGCTGATCCTACTGATTTTCATCATCTTGTTTACCGTGGTATTTGGCCGTTTGTTTTGTGGCTGGGTTTGCCCCCAAACCATTTTTATGGAAATGGTTTTTCGGAAAATCGAGTACTGGATTGAGGGGGATGCCAATGCACAAAAGCGATTGAACAAGGCGCCCTGGGATGGAGATAAAATCATGAAAAAGGGGCTAAAACAAAGTCTCTTTTTTGGCATCGCCATTTTAGTAGCCAATACCTTTTTGGCCTATATCATTGGAGCAGATGCCGTTTTGGAAATCATACAGGAACCCATTCAGCAACACCTTATGGGTTTTTCAGCCATGATTTTTTTCTCCTTTCTATTCTACTTTGTCTTTGCCTATATGCGCGAACAGGTCTGTGTGACCATTTGCCCCTATGGACGGATGCAAGGCGTGATGCTCGATCAAGACTCCATTGTGGTGGCCTATGATTTTGTCAGAGGGGAACCTAGAGGAAGAATCAAAAAGAAGAAAAAGAAGAGAAGAAATCCTTTGACTGACATGCAGCAAAAGCTGGACAATAGTCAGGCGCTTGAAACCACCGTAGAGGAATCTCCCATCAAAATTGGCGATTGTATCGACTGTAAATTGTGCGTCCAGGTGTGCCCTACGGGTATTGATATTCGACATGGGACACAGCTGGAATGTATCAATTGTACGGCTTGTATGGATGCCTGTGATGAGGTCATGGAGAAAATCAAGCGCCCCACTAAACTGATTCGCTACGATTCTTACAATGGTATCAAAAATAAAAAAAGCCGCTTGTTCACCCCTCGGGTAGGTGCCTACAGTTTAGTACTTGTCGTACTATTAGGCATAGAAATCTTTCTACTGAGCCAAAGGGCGGATGTAGAAACCCTTATGCTTCGCGCTCCTGGTACGCTGTATCAAGAGGTAGATGAACAAACACTCAGCAATTTATACAACTACCATATTATCAATAAAACCAAGGATTCACTGGCCATTGAATTTAGGCTAGGGACGGAATATGGCTCCATCCAACTAATTGGCAAATCGCCTGTAGCCCCAGAAAAGGGCGAAGCAGAGGGCGCTTTATTCATCAAAATGCCAAAGGATCAACTCAATGGTAGAAAGAACGAAATCAAGGTGCAAGTCTATGCTGGCGATCGAAAGATTGACGAGATCAGCACCAATTTTTTAGGACCTATAAAATGATTAAACCATGCAATGGAATTGGGGAACGGGCATCGCTTTATTTTTTAGCTGCTTTGTGATTAGTCTGGTCAGCCAGGTCATCCTGAGTACGCAGTACGATCACAGCCTGGTGGTTGAGGAGTATTACGAAGAGGATTTGGCCTACCAAAAACACTATAACAAATTGGTCAATAACCAAAGCCTTTCGCAAAACGTGAGGATCAAAATGAATATGGAAACCCAGGTGGTACAGTTTGATTTCCCACAGCAGTTTAGCCAAATAGAGGGAAGGATTACCTTTTTCCGCCCCGCTGATCAATCCCAGGATTTTAGCCTGCCCATCCTGCTAGACCAAGACTTTCGCCAAAGCGCCAATACAAGTCATCTGCAATCTGGTTTGTGGAAGATAAAAATCGACTGGCAGGGCAATGAAAAGGCTTTTTATAAAGAACAAATTCTACACCTGTAATGATACTCTGGACCGCATTTACACTTGGGCTTTTGGGTAGCCTACACTGCATGGGGATGTGTGCCCCTATCGCCATGGCGCTCCCCTACCCCGCCAGCTCCAAAAAAGCGAAGCTGATGGGTGGTTTGCTCTACAATAGCGGTCGTTTGATGACCTATGGTCTGCTTGGATTGCTCTTTGGTCTGATTGGCAAGGGCTTATTTATTGCGGGCTTTCAGCAAGGACTCTGTATCGCTGTGGGTTTGTTCTTTTTAGGACTGGCTTTTTTCTCCTTTAATGTAGAATCCTGGCTGGTCCAAAAACCATTATTTGCCCAATTCTATCGCCACCTAAGCACAAAGCTGGGTCAACTTTTTAAAATCAATACTTATCGATCTCTGTTTATGACGGGTTCGCTCAATGGCCTGCTGCCTTGCGGCCTGGTCTATATCGCCTTATTTGGCGCTTTGGAGAGAGCGACTCCATGGGAGGGTATGGCCTTTATGATCGCCTTTGGCCTTGGGACTTTTCCACTAATGATAGCCGCTACCTGGTTGGGGCCACAAATTCGGCCTTATTTAAGAATCAGCTATCGTCGAATGGTGCCAGTCATATGCCTTTTATTTGGCCTATTCTTTTTGTATCGAGGCGTACAATTCCACCTTCCCGAGCATTTTTTTATATGGGGCTCTTTCTCAGAAGTGCTCTGCCATTAAAACGCCCCCAAATTAACAGATAAAAATCGCGATCGTTATGAAAGAATTAATCATCCATCCCAATAAAAAACTCGCTGAAATCCAACAGGAATTTTCACAGTGCTACCCCTTTCTGCGATTGGCTTTTTACACCTTTCCTCACCGCATTGGACGATTGTCCTCTGAGGAGGATCTGCTCGATAAAAACCTGACTATCCAACAATTGCAGCTCCCCACTTGTCAAGGACGGATTTCATTGGACGGACAGCAAAAAGTCGCGCAGTTTGAGCAAGCCTTTTCCCAGAAATTTGGACTGCATACCCAGGTGCTTCGAAAATCCTATGGCAAGTGGTTACAAACCTGGATTACGGATGTATGGACCTTAGAAGAGCAAAACTATAGAGGGCAGCTCACAGGCAATAAAGAGGTGTAGTTCACCTTTTATCTAATTCATTCAATTATCTAATTATCTTTATTGGAGATATGAAACAAATGCTCATCCCTACTGACTTTTCAGCCTGTGCCAGCCATGCGGCTGAGCTCGGATTTGCCATGGCTGAATTATTCGAGGCCAAAGTCCACCTGTTCACCCAAATTGAGCTCCCCTCCAACTGGGAAAGCCTAAGTCCAGAGGAACAAAAGAAAAACCCTGAGGCTCTACAAAGAATTCACAATGCTGAAGTCTTGATGAAGGAGTGGGTAGAAAAGGCCCAACAATGGAATATCCCCATTGTCAAACGCATTGCTGGCGGTCCCCTCACTAAGGCTATCGAGGCTTATGCAGAAAAGGAGTCCATTGATTTTATCGTCATGGGATCACATGGAGCCAGCGGAAAAAATGAATTCTTTATTGGTTCCAATACCCAAAAAGTCGTTCGCACACTGCACCTACCCGTCTTGGTAGTCAAGGAACCTCAAGAGGATTTCCAGATTAAAAAGGTTGTTTTTGCTTCTAATTTTGGCGAACAGGATAAGCCCGCTTTTCGCTATTTCCTGGAATTTGTTAAAAGCTTCCAACCAGAGATTCATCTGGTGGCCATCAATACCTCTGGCTTTTTTAGTCAGCCCTATGTACTTGTCAAATCCTCTATGGCCGATTATGAGGCCATGGCCAAGCCGCTAGTTTGTAAAAGTCATTTTTATAGAGACTTCAGCGTTGATGCAGGTATCCGAAATCTGTCTGAAGAGATTGGCGCTCAACTCATTGGTATCTCCAACCAAAATCGCCAGCCCCTCAAAAGGATGCTCGTGGGCTCTAATGTAGAAGCATTGGTCAATCATGCAGACATTCCCGTTCTGAGCATTGATTTCTAAGACAAGTACCTATTCAAAAAATCAGTCAAATAAACAGCGGGTAATCCGATTAATCGAATTACCCGCTTTATTCAATAAGTACTTCAGTTACAATTATAGCATTCGAGAGTGAGTGAAATTAATCTTTTAAGCGGCGTGAACCGTAAAGGGCTCTTCCTGATAAGCAAAGACCAACAGATCGTAAGTCGTCAAAATCCCCAGAAGTCCTTTTTCCTCATCAATAATAGGAATAGCACAAAATCGATTTTCCTTAAAAAGGGTAGCTGCTTGCATCAGCGAAGCACTAGGCTTTAAGGTGACCAGTTGTTTGGTCATTACATCTGTTGCCGTTAGGGATTGAAGCAAATTTTTATTGAGTTGTTCATTGCGCTTTTTATTAAAAAACATCATAGAACTCAATATTCGATTATAGTCCTTTAGGCTAATGATGCCAATTAGCTGATTCTTGTCATCAAC
>JBCBDH010000394.1:0-6359 GCA_038529855.1 Bacteroidota bacterium
TACTTAATCCTCTCTAATCGACTCCACTGGATTGGCCAAAGCCACCCTGATACACTGAGCGCTAATCGCAAAAATAGCCATCAAAAAGCTCAGCCCCATCGCCGCGAAAAAAATCACCCAATGCATCTCGATTCGATAAGCAAAATTCGCCAGCCAATAATTAGCGATGTACCATCCGATCGGAACGGCCAGGATATTGGCAATCAACAACAGCAAGATAAAATCCTTGGAAATCAAATATAGAATTTGCCGAGCATTGGCCCCCAATACTTTTCTGATTCCCAATTCTTTTTTGCGTTGATCTGTATTAAAAGCCGTAAGGCCAAATAAACCCAAGCAAGCAATGAAAATGGCTAGCATCGCAAAGCCGTAGAATAATCGCCCAGACCGAATCACATCATCGTGCATAATCGCAAAGCTATCCTCCAAAAAAACAAATCGGAATGGATGACTAGGTAGTAAGCTAGCCCAAGTAGTTTGAATACTTTGCACAATAGGCTGCGTATCCGTCGTATTCAGCTTAATCGCCATCATCGACTGTCCGCCACCAAGAACCAAACAAACTGGAGAGAGATCATTTCTAAAAGATTCAAAATGGAAGTCATCCATCACGCCAATAACTTTCCATGTTTTTTCCTTATTGGTAATCAATTCCCCTAAATCTTCTCCTATCTGAAGTTGCTGAGCCATTGACTGGCTGAGAATAATGGCATTAGAATCAGAGGCCATATCCGCTTGGAAGTTTCTTCCATTAAGTAAATCAATACCAAGGGTGGGCATATAGCCTGGATCAACTTGCCAGATCTGGGCATTCACACCCGCTATCGTTTTTTCCGTCCCTTTTTCCCAAAAGGAATCAGCATATCTTCTGCTGCCATCCATTGGAAGGTAATCGCTTACTGATAGATTCGTTACTGCTCCCAATTGCCGAATTTTTTCTTTAAATACCGATAATTGGTCTGCTAAACCATTGGTGCCTTTAATGACCAGAATTTGTTCTTTGTCATAGCCAATATCTTTATTGAGGATAAACTTCATCTGTTGTAAAATAGCAATCGTACAAATAATCAAAGTACCAGAAACCATAAATTGAAATACGACCAATACACTTTGAAAGAATGGATTAGCTCTTGTCTTTCCTATTTTTAACTTAGCTGCAGAGACCTTTAGTCTGGATAAAAATAAGGCAGGATAGATGCCCGTCACCAAACCCAACACCAGAATACCAGCTAAAAACAGCAGAATACCCCAAATGATTTGAGTTGGGAAAACGAGTGGCTGATCAACCAATTGACTAAAAAAGGGAAGAGTGATTTGTGCCAAGAGTAAGCCCATACAAAAAGCAAAAAAACTGTACAAAAGCGATTCAATCAGCAATTGATGGATCAATTGCTTTCGACTAGCCCCTAGAATTTTTCGCATGGTGAGCTCCTTGATGCGAAGCGAATAGCGAGCGATAGAAAGATTAATAAAGTTGATTCCAGCAATGACTAAAATCAAAATGGCGGAAAGTGCAAATAACCAAAGCAAACTTTTATTGCCATGCTTAAGCTTATCTCGTATGCGAGAATCACCCAGATAAATGTCTTGTATATTTTGAAGTTCATAGGAGATATTGGCCGCTATTTCTTCTGGCTGAACAAATTCGCGTTCGATCCAACTAGGTAAAAAATAATTGGTCGTTAGGCTAGACATTTTTTTATTCAAGACCTCAATATCCGTCTGTGCTCGTACCAAGGCATAGATCGTATACATATTGGCTCCCCAATAATTTTGTTCGCCTGGCCAAAACTCCACGCCTTCCAAAGAAAGCATAAAATCAACATCAATATGGCTATTGGAAGGAAGGTCTTCAAAAACACCAACAATTTTGTAGGGCTGCTCCTTATTGTCATTAAAAATAAGCGATTGGCCCACCGGATTTCGATTAGAGAAGAACTTCATCGCCTTACTTTTTGAAATTATCAGTGTATTGGGTGCTTTCATCGATGCGGCTCCATCCCCATCAACCATGGGAAGCTCCCAAATCTCCAATAGCTCAGGATCGACATAAGCAATGCCTTCCTCATAAATATTCTGCACCCGATCAATAGGACGGACTTGACTGAGCCAAGTGCTGGCAATATATCGCCCTGCCTGCTCCACCTCAGGAAAATCCTGAACCAGAGTTTTGGCAAAAGGTGCGGGAAGAGAAACGCCACTAAATCCTTCCTTTTGATACTTGGCTGTCACGCGATAAAGGCGATCCTTTGCTGGATAGAAATGATCATAGGACCATTGATCTTGCAAATAAACCGCTAGTATCAAAAAAGCAGCAACGCCTATTGATAAGCCACCAATTTTGATCAGGGAAAATGATTTCTGATTCCAGATGTATCGAAGGGAGGTTTTGAGGTTATTCTTGATCATGTCGCGATGGATAAAGGATAAGCGAAAAAGAGAAGGCCGAAGAAGGGAGATTCGGAAAAGGAGCAGCACTTCTTTCAGGTAATATAAGTCAGCCCGCCATTGGGAACTTGTCTGGCATTTTTCAAAATACAACTCCTCTAGATCGCCTCTAATGTCATCGTAGTAGTCTGGATGGCAAAACCACCGAAACAAGCGATTGGCCAACTTTTTTATCATGGCTTTTAAATTTCAAAGGCAGTTTTGGGAATTTGATTCCATAATTTGGTCCGAATATCTCTGCTGTATTCTAATGCTTGTTTTCCTTGTGCGGTAATGGTAAAATATCTTTTGGGCCGGCCGCCACGTACCGAATTCACCTCCCCCTGCCTGGATTTTACATAGCCCTTTTGTTCCATCCGCCTCAAGGCAGATTGCATGGCACCTACACTCACCTTGCGGTCCAATTGCTGCTCTATTTCTTTTTTAATCGCAATTCCATAGGCTTCATCATACAAAACCCCAACAGTAAGTAAGACGATCTCCTCAAATTCTCCAAGTTGGTATTTTCCCATTTGAACTAATGATTGATACAAAGACAAGATAAACGAATTTTAGGTAAATTCCTAATTGTAGTATTGATAAATTTAACGCAGCCTAGTGATAGGTATCCTTTAATAAATAGCCCAATCCCTTAAATCTTTAGACCAAAGACCACCTACAGTCGCAGAAAATAAACCACCAAATCCTTACCTTTGTAAAGGAATTTGGAAAAAGCGGAGCCCCACAGGCCAAGCGACCAGATAAAACAAAAAATATGATAAGGCTATCACTAACACTACTCCTCTTCTTGCCTCAGTTTCTCCTGGCACAAGATTGTGACTGTACCCAAAACCTCGAATGGGTCATCAAGACCTTTACGGAAAATGACGCAGGCGCCCAATTCGCTATTGACGAAAAAGGCGAAGCCGCTTTCCAAGCACATAATGAGCGCTTTCGAAAAACGGTTAAAAACATCGATCAACTATCGGATTGCATGTCCCAATTATACCAATGGTTGCTCTTTTTCCGAACAGGCCATTTGGGTATAGAACCCTTGCAGCAAGGCAGTAATAGGAATAAAAGCGATCAAGCAGCGCTGATTGCGCAATACAAAGACAAGGAAAAATACAGCGTAGATATTCCCAGCTTCAAAAAGAAAATCACCACAGCTCCGACAGATGGTTTTGAAGGCATCTGGCGAGATGCTAATTACACAATTGGCATACAAAAAGAAGGCGAAACCTACATTGGCTTTATCATAGAAGCCGACGGCATTTACTGGCATGAGCAACAAATCAAACTGCGACTCCAGCCTTACCCCAAACAAGAAGGCTACACCGCCACCTATTACATGCGCGATCATTCTCCCAGGGAATTAAACAAGGTTACCCTTTACGGGAATCAATACCTAAAAGTTGGTTTTACCCTTTGGGAAAGACAGTCTCCAAAGGTAGCGCCTAATGCCCTCTCCAAAGGCTTCATCAAAGACTACAAAATGCTTAATGCCGACCAGCCCTTTATTCAAGCGCTTTCTGACAAGACTACATTGATCAGAATTCCTTCTTTCGCCTATACCTACAAAGCCCACTTGGACAGCTTGCTCAAAGCCCATCACGCTGACCTCCTTAGCGCTGAAAATCTCCTTATCGATCTTCGCGATAATGGCGGTGGTACAGATGAAAGCTATGCCATGCTCCTCCCCTACCTCTATACCAATCCGATCCGAATCATGGGGCTGGAATACTGGGCAGGGCCTGGTAATATAGCCTATATGGAAAAGATACTTCAAGACCCTGAAATGCCCGAAGATTGGAAAAGCTGGGCCAAAGAAATTCTCGATAAGATGAATGCCCAACCCGGAACATTTGTCGATGTCGATAGCATAGCCGTATATATTCATCGAGAGGACCAAGTCATGGCGAGCCCCAAACAGGTGGGCATTCTCATCAATGACATCTGCGCCAGTTCCACAGAACAATTCTTACTTGCAGCCAAACAAAGTAAAAAGGCAAAGCTCTTTGGAACAACAACGGCGGGAAATCTAGACGTTTCCAATCTTCTTCAGGTCCCTTCTCCCTGCGGAGAATTTAACCTGATTTATTGTCTAACCAGAAGTAAAGGACTCCCGGAGATGGCCATTGATGGCAAGGGAATTCAACCGGATTACCACCTGGACGCCTCTATTCCCATATATGAGTGGATTAATTTCACTCAAAAAGTATTAGAGGAATAAATAAAAAAAGGAGGTAAATTGGATCATCGTGGAGTTGGGAGATGGACAAATAGCCGGATGACCAAAAAGCGCAGATAAAGCCGTATTTTACCAACAATTCACTCATCCATAAAATAGAAGTTATGAACAAATTACTAAAGCTTTATCTAAGTATTTTCCTTGGTGTATTGATCGCTCCAAACATTTGTTTTAGCCAATATGTGGAATGGATGTATCAATTTGATGCAGAGGTAGAAATGGTTCCTCAGTTTTTTTGGGTAGATAAGGAAGGACATGGCTATTACAATATTGCCCCCATCAATCCCGTAAAATCTGCCGACCGAAAATTTGAGCGTTTTCTTTTGATGCTCGATGAAGATGGACAATACAAAGGGACGACCTATATCAGACATGGTAATAGAAACATTCAAGTGCTGCCTTTTGGAGAAAATAGAATGATTGCCTCAGGATATGAACATTTCACTAATGATGGATACAATGGAAAACACAGCAGGGTTTATGATTACAAAGGCAATTTGTTGAAGACGGGGGCAGCGATTCCTGGCCTTACTTTTTCAAGGGTTTGGACAAAAGATCATTTCACCTTCTTTACCGAACCTGGAAGGAGATACGATTACAGCTCCTTTAGCATTGGACAAATCGATCAAGACTTAGCCATTCATTATGATACTGTAGCGATCGAATCGCTGGCCAGAAAAGACCTATTTTTAGGTGCCTCTGATGATCCAGTTCACATGCCTAATGGCAACTGGATTATCCCTATGGATTATGGGCCTGTAGAGGATGAAGGGATGACGCATAGCCCCCAAAATGCCCTCGTGCTTGGTGTAAAAGATAATGAGATCATTTGGACCTATCCCGATACTTTAAGTCGACATAGTTTAGATCGGATGAGTAGCTATAAGGATAAAATTGGGGTACTAATTGGTTGGAGCGCACCACTATTTGTCTTGCTTGACCAAAATGGGGAGGAACTAAAGCATTTTCGTTTTATCACCCATACGGGTTTGATCAAGGATATGGTGCTACACGAAGACTTCTTTGCTTTACTCTCTGATGAAAAACTGATCTGGTATGATTTGTCTGGAAATGTCCTGGCAGAGCTCTTGCTGAGCGATTATAATTTGAATCGAGGCTTGAAGATGCGACTGCTACCAGATGGTGCCATCCTCTTTACTGGAACCAATCAAGAACATCCCGTAATCGTAAAAGTGAGGCTGGAGGACGAATCCATTACAAGCAGCGAAGTGAGGGAAACAAAACAAGAAGAGGAAAAGGAAAAAGTCAGCTACAGCTCCATAGAAGAGGTGTCTACCTATACCCTTTCTGCGACCGTCTATCCCAATCCAACAAGCAGCTACATCAATTTTGAATTTGATACGGAGCTAAGCTCCACAGCCAATCGATTGATTCAAATTTTTGACCTTAATGGCAAGATGATCTATTCCCGAGAATATAGCGATAATATTCACCAGGTGGACTTATCTGCTTTTCCAGCAGGCACTTATGTATACCGAATTTCTTTACTAGACGAAGCCTCGCAAAAAATGATCAGTGGGCAGTTTATCAAGACGTCCTACTAAGCGTGTATTGGGAAATTAATAATCGCAATAACTGGTACGGTTTTCCATCTATTTTTCGTTTGGAAAGGTAGGTTGAAAACCTACCGTTGAGCTGGTATCTTATCGGATCGCTCAAC
>JBCBDH010000395.1:0-6354 GCA_038529855.1 Bacteroidota bacterium
GTGCTTGATCCATAAAGAGACAGGAAAAATCGAAATCCTCTTTGGTCACGATAGTTTACTATATATTTTTCTGGTTCCTTTATCCTGTTTTGGTCAGCTTCAAAAGTTTCAAGGTCCATATATAGTAAACTATCGTGACCAAAGAGGATTTCGATTTTTCCTGTCTCTTTATGGATCAAGCACCTCATCTCATGTTGTAATTCATCTACTACTTCACCAAGTTGTTTGTTGCTTAGCTTCATGGTTAATCAATTAAAGGAGTCTTTTTCGTTTCCTTGATCAAGATAACCATATCCTTGACATATGGCTTACTAATTCGTAATTAAATCTATTGCGAAGGCCAATTTTGCATTTCTTCTTTTTAGATAATCTGTCCAGGTTTGCGGGACTTGATGATCTGGCATAACCCCTCTACCTCTCAAATTTGGCGCTACATTCATCTGAAAATGTACCATGGGGATATCAATGGATATTTTCTTACCAAGGAGATGGATGGTTTCATTATAGCTACTCACATTTCCTTCATAGGCCCCACCTGTTTCTTCTCCAATGAAAGTCGCTCGATTGGTCATTTTAAGCATACTGGCGAATTCTGCACCACCAGAAAAGGTGAGCCCGCTAGTCAATACATAGACCTTATTTTTATAGATGTGATCGGCCTGGGGTTTTGAATAGCCCAGCTCAGAATAATAGTCGCTGTACAGCGTAAAATCTCCTCTTTCCGCCATATCTCCCTTTAAGGCCCATTGATCGAGTTTAAAGCTTTTGCTATCTTTCTTTTGTTGATAGGGGATGGGGAGCATCGTTACCTTGCGGTATTTTCGGATTCTCTCCTCAGATAGATAACTGAATAATAGATTCTCATTTCCCTCCTCTCCTCCTGAGTTTTCCTGGATATCAATGATCAAATGCTTGATATTTAGCGCCTTGATTTTTTTAAACTGCTCGCGGTAGAAGGTTTCATAATCTATATCGCCCATACCAAAACCAGGAATGCTCAAGTAGCCAATAGAGTCATTCATTGCTTTAAAGAGAAATTTAGAAGCGTCATTTTTCCATCGCTCAAATTTGGCATGCTTTGATTTGAAACGGGTAAATCTGATGGCGGGGATTTCTATCGTTTGCGGAGTGGGATTATCGTAGCTGCTCACTGTTAAAGTAAAACGCTTTTCCTTACCATATACCAAGCGATAGAGTAAGGAAAAATTGATGTTTCCAATCCATTCCAATTTAGAGGTTTCATTAAATCCATCAGAAGCAATAAAAGGTGTGATGGCATCTATGATTTCTTCAACTGGTCTGTCATTAACAGCAATAAGCTTTAGCCCTTTGGATAAGCCTTGAATATCTTTTCCAAAATTCTGTGTGATGATCAAATCGCCATTTAGGTATTGGACAGCGAGTGGAAGAAAGGATTTGGGGATTCCCACCTTCGCTTTGGTCCAATTAGAGAGGTCTACAGAACCATGTCCTTCATTCATCAAGGCAACAAGCTTTCTGATGATGAGGTAATAGTCTAATTTGGCCATTGGTGCTCTTATCGCTTTCCTAAGCTCAGCAATCTCTTGATCGACCAACTCCTTGCTTTGGTATTGGTAAAAACCCTGGTGATTGATGTGAAGTTGTTCTACCGCATAGTCAAAATTAGGGATGCTTTGTTTTGGACTGAGGATTTTTTGAGCATAGGCAGGAGGAGCAATTTGTAGCGATATATAAAATGTCATGAGGATCAGAACTCTATTCATTATTCGTTCTTATTTTTGGTGTGGAGGTAAATGATTACTCGAAAATCTAAGATAAAGATACGGGCTGTAAAAAGAAATTGACTTCCCAACAAATCAGGAAGTCAACTATTGTAAGTGCATGAATATTAATGCCCATTACCATTAATGATCGTCCCCAACTCAGGGTCTAGACCACCTTTGAGGGTTCGCGTTTGCTCCTGTGAGAGGAGCGCTTGGACTTTGGGTTTTAATTCTTTTAACTTTAACTTTTTCATAGTTATACTTTTATTTGATGATTAATTCAGGAATATCAATGGGCCGCCCTGTCGGACTGACTCCCCGCTAAAGCGGGGTCAGTCCGACAGTTGCGCGAGGGCTTTCTTCCGCTAAAGCGGGGTCAGTCCGACAGTTGCGCGAGGGCTTTCTTCCGCCAAAGCGGGGTCAGTCCGACAGTTGCGCGTGGGTTTCCTTCCGCCAAAGCGGGGTTAGTCCGACAGTTGCGCGAGGGCTTTCTTTCGCTAAAGTGGGGTCAGTCTGACAGTTGCGCGAAAGCCCCTAATGTTTTAGCGCTATCTGATGTATGCTAGCTTTTTTTGAGCCTGGGTCTTCATTTTTCAGTCGATAAAAATGAAGCAAAAATCTTGGCGAAATAAACTCGCTCCGCTCAGACAGTATTTCGCCAGGCCTCCCGCGCTTGAGAGGGGCCGCCCTGTCGGACTGACTCCCCGCTAAAGCGGGGTCAGTCCGACAGTTGCGCGAGGGCTTTCTTCCGTCAAAGCAGGGTCAGTCCGAGAGTTGTGCGCTGCCTTTAAGAATACTTCCCTTCTCCCCAATCGTTACACCAAGCAGCTTATTTTAATAGCACTCGCTCCGTATAAGTCTTCCCTTCCACATGGATTAGGCGCTTATTTCGCCTTAGTAAGAATCTTTTCTAATAGTTGAATTAAAATACTATTTTGTAGGAACGTTCTAATGGAACACTTCTTCAGTCATCAACCAGTATAAAACTAAATCCTCATGGCAGTAGCAAATCCTCCAGGCATTGAAAAAATGGTTTCCTATCCCAGTTTTGAAACAGTAGAAGAACAAAGACATTATTTGAAGACCATGCTGGCTGGGGCCTATCGCATATTTGGGAAGTTTGGCTTTTCAGAAGGCGTGGCTGGGCATATTACCTGCAGAGACCCAGAGCATACTGATTGTTTTTGGGTCAATCCCTTTGGTGTATCTTTCAGGAGGATGAAGATGTCTGATCTTATTTTGGTCAATCACGAAGGCGAGATTGTGGCAGGGAAGCACAAAGCCTTGAATAAGGCAGCCTTTGCCATTCATGCGGCCATACACCATGCAAGACCTGATGTGGTAGCTGCAGCCCATTCTCACTCAGTTTATGGAAAAACCTGGTCAGCATTTGGTCGACATTTGGACCCCCTGACACAGGATTCTTGTATCTTTTATCAGGACCACGGTCTGTTTGATGACTACACGGGGGTCGTTGATGATTTGAGTGAGGGCGAACGAATTGGTCAGGCATTGGGGGATATGAAGGCCGTCATTCTGCAAAATCACGGCCTATTGACGGTTGGGCATAGCATTGAGGAATGTATCTTTTGGTTTGTCACCATGGAGCGAACTTGTCAATCCCAGCTACTGGCTGAGGCCCATGGGCAGGAACCCATCAAAATAGGTCACGAGGTGGCCTTGCGCACCAGGAATTATGAAGTGGGCTTCCCCTTAGCTGGTTATTTTAGCTTTCAGCCCATGTGGCAGGACGTCGTCCACGAGCAAGCGGATTTTATGGATATTAAACTACCAGAGCCACCCTTGGTACTTGCGCATTGATCTAAAAACTAACCTTGTATTGCAAGACGGGAATGAGTCCTGCCTGTTGGGTAACCCTCGTTACGATTTGATCCGTATTTGCATCGTAATAACTGCTTCTTGAGCGCTCATTAAGTCGATTGGTTACATTCTGAATGTTTAGGCTAAAGGTATGGGTAGCGTGCTGGCGATTGATCTTGTAATTGATGCCAATGTCAAAGCGATAGTAGTCGTTTAGCTTACCAGTGAATGGGCTTTCTGCATATTGGGTATAGCCTGCTTCCCTTGATCTCTCCAAGTCAATTTCCGTAAATCGCTGTCCACCAAAGAAAGTCGCTTTGGCATTGATTCCAAAGGTATTTTGCTTATCCGCTCCCACGATAAAGTCCTTTCCCGCCAAGGCATTAAAGACATAATTGCCATTAAACAAGCTGTTGAAATAAGTATCGCCGTCAATACTGAATTCAGATTGGTAAAGGGATAAGGTTGCCAGGTAATAGAAGTTGTTGTGTAAAAATCTTTCTAAGGTCAGTTCAAGACCATAGTTTCTGCCCGTTCCACTGTTCAGCAAAGTGTCTTCTCGATACACAAAGTCATAGGCTGATTGGGCATTGATTACGGAGAACTTTTCTACTGGATTAGAAGAAACGGGTACATCGTATAGGGCTTGATAATAGCTTTCTACCTTTAAGCGCATATGCGAGTTGATGTTTAGGTCATAGGCCAAAACCAGATGGGCCGCTTTTCCCAATCCCAAATTCCTATTGGGTTGTAGTGTGGTATTCCCCCTTTGTAACGCTACCAAATACACCGTATTATCTTCCGCCCTGCTGTGCAATCCGCCTCCAAGGTATAGAGATTGCTGCTCATTGATTTTCCAGCTCAAACCCAATCTGGGCTCAAAAGCATGCTGACCTGTAAGGGAATAATGCAGGTAGTGAAAGCCCGTATTTAGGGTCAGGTCTTTGCTCATCCGCCAACGCCATTGGCTGTAAGCTTGCAATTGATTAGAGCTACCTCCAATATCCAGCGTGGTTCTGAAAATTTGGTCCACCATTGTTTTATAGGCATAATCGCTGGTCAAATTGCTGAAAATGATTCCTGAGCGCCAGACGTGTCTTGCATTGAATTTGTGGTTGTACATCGTTGAAATGCGGTACTGCTGTCTTTGACTTTTTTCTTCATAGTCAGGGGTAGAACTGTTGTTCTCAATGATATTATATTGGTAGCGAGTATCGCTTAGGGCCACTACTCCTACCGTTTTGATATATGCCTTTTGGTTGATGAATTTTAGGTGTTTAATCCCTACTATACCCGTAGCGGCATCGTCTATCTCATGGTCAAAGATGTTGCGGTTGTTTTCTCTTTGGGTTTGAAAATCAGCCTTTGTGATGCCCCCTACGCCAAATACATTAAACTGGCCCAGTTGTTTGGATTTGAAGTGGAGATTGAAGCTCAGGTCTTGATAAGTTGGTAAGGCATCACCAGCTACTTTGATGTTTAGGGCATTGAGAATGGAGAGTGTTGAATAGCGATAGTTAAAAAGATAAGAAGCATCTGTTTTTTTAGAAAAGGGCCCCTCTGCTGCTAATTCCAGTCCCAAAAAACCAGCCCCTAGCGTCGTCTCCCGCTTTTCATCATTGCCCTTGCGAAACCTCAAATCAAAAACCCCAGACATCGCATTTCCCAACTCCGCTGGAAAGGCCCCCGTAAAAAAATCAGAGGAGGTCAGTACATTAGAGCTCAACATGCTCACCGCTCCCCCTGAACCACCAAGCGAGGCAAAATGATTGGGATTGAGGATTTCTATCCCCTCCAATCGCCAAAGCAAGCCCCTTGGAGAATTTCCCCTGATGATGATGTCATTATACACATCATCCCCACCACTGGTTACTCCTGCAAAGTTTTGCGCCTGACGCGCGGGGTCAGCAATAGAAGCTGCATAGCGATTGGCCTCTTCAATACTCAGGGTTCGCGCACTCACCGTCGCCAATTCATTAATGGCCGTTGACTTATTGGCACTAGCCGTCACTACCACCTCATCAAGCGTTTCAAAACTTTCGGACATCGCAATTTCCAAGACCACCTCTTTACCCGCCGTCACCTCGATATTAGGCAAGGAAACTGGCTCATAGCCAATAAAAGTCACAACAATCGTCTGTCTACCCAGCGGAACATTTTCCAATTTAAACTTTCCATCAATATCTGTAGTACCCCCAATTAAGGGATGGCTATTTTGTATAAATACATTGGCAAAACCAATGGGCGTTTGGGCATCCTTATCCAGGAGAACCCCTCGAACGGTTTGCTGCGCCTGCCCCCAATGACTACCCAAGCTAAGGAAGAGGATCAAACAGCATGTTGAAAAAAGCGATTGACGATGATGATTTAGAATATTCATTGCTATCGAGTTTAAAATCTTACAGCAAATGTAGACCTATTGAGGAAGCCATACTTTTTTAACCCATCAACGGACCTAAAAAAGGGATAGATGGGAAATGAGATGAGACGAACGGGAAGTTCTGAAATGAATGCCATAGCGATGACAACTAGCTATGGATAAAACCCAAGACACCAAAAGTAGCGGTATTGAGCGCGGGTTGCCCTGTCGGACTGACTCCCCGCCAGAGCGGGGTCAGTCCGACAGTTGTGGGTTGGGTCAGTCTGTGGGAAGCCACATTAGACTTATCTGTCAGTAATCTTTTTGGCCGTAGTTCGATAATCTGCAGGAGGCTACATTGGGGCTTGTCTAAAGCACGCCTATTTCTTAGTTTCAATAATAGATTGATACCAATCAGGCAATTCCTTG
>JBCBDH010000396.1:0-6338 GCA_038529855.1 Bacteroidota bacterium
GATTATTGCGATTATTTTTTTCGATGCGCTATTTTTAGGTAGGCTTACAAGCTTTTATTTGGCTCACCTAAGTCAAATGAAGAAATCGACCTACAAGCCAAGTGCTCATCGAATTGCTAAAGGAATTCATTTATGAAAGCAACAAATCTCAAAACCCTCATTTTCAGTACATTAATCTTATTTACTTTCCATACCATCCTCGCTCAACAGGCTACGATAAAAGGAAGAATAACCGATAAAGATAATGGAGAAGCCCTCATTTCTGCTACCCTTCAAGTGGGGGAAACAGGTACCGTCAGCGACTATGATGGCAATTACTTTCTTCAGGTTCCCGCAGGAGAATACCTCCTGGAAGTAAGCTACATTGGCTACGAGGACCTGCAAAGAACAATCACCCTGACACCTGGCGAAAGCCGAGAAATTAACATCAATTTAACTACTGCCGCTACCCTACTCCAAACGGCTACGGTCACCAGTGGCAAGTATGAAAAACCCCTCGGAGAAGTCACTGTTTCTATGGAGGTGCTCAAACCCAGATTATTAGAGGCCATCAATACAACGGCCGTCGACGAGGTCCTTGAAAAGGTTCCAGGGGTAACCATCATTGATGGACAGGCCAACATCAGAGGAGGTTCGGGTTGGTCCTATGGAGCAGGCAGCCGAGTTTTATTATTAATTGATGATATTCCGGCCCTTCAAGGGGATGCTGGACGTCCCAACTGGTCAGATATTCCCGTTGAAAATGCCGATCAAATTGAAATCGTCAAGGGAGCAGCTTCGGCATTGTATGGCTCTGCGGCGCTGAATGGGATCATCAATTTTAGAACTGGCTATGCGACTTCCAAGCCCATCACCAAAATCGGTGCTTTTTACACCACCTTTAATAGTCCTAAAAACAAATCGAGAAAATGGTGGGACAGCCCTCGTTTCCAAAGTGGCATCAACGTTCTTCACAAACAAAAAATCGATAAGCTCGATTTGGTATTGAGTGGTTTTGGCCTATATCGAAATGGCGTCAAAGAAGCCTCAGATAGTCGCCGCGCCAGGGTTACCATCGGCACCAGATACCGACTGACAGATCGTTTGAGTTTTGGTTTTAACAGCATTGTCAATTGGAACAAAAGCGAAGGTTTCTTTTATTGGAAAAACGCGGAAGAAGGCATGTATCAAGCAGACTCCTCCACGATCACTAATGGTGAAAGGGTTCGCTTCAACATCGATCCCTTTGTCAGCTATTTTGACCAAGCAGGCAATCGCCACAAATTCATGGGTCGCTACTTTGATATTGATAATCAAAACTCGGATAATCAATCCAATAGCTCTGCGCTTTACTATGGGGAATACCAGTTCCAGCGAAAAATTGAGCCAATAGATTTGGTGCTTACCGCAGGGGTAGTCGGTATTCGAAGCAATATTTCTGCGGAGCTTTATGGGGATACGACCTTTACCTCTTCTAATATGGCGGGCTATGTCCAATTGGATAAAAAGCTCTTTGGCCGCCTCAATCTTTCGGCAGGGGCGCGATATGAGCGCAATAAGATCGTAGGCCCAGAGGAAACCATAACCTTGACAGATACCATTCGAGTAGAGGAGGGTACGACGGTAGAAGCCAAGCCAGTCTTCCGCTTTGGGCTCAATTATCAGGCGGCCAAAGCCACCTATTTCCGCGCTTCCTGGGGACAGGGCTATCGTTTTCCCACCATTGCTGAAAAATACATCTCCACCAATGTAGGTGGTGCCAGTATCCTTCCTAATCCAGAGCTAACCTCAGAAACGGGTTGGAGCGCTGAGGTGGGCGTCAAGCAGGGCTTTATGTTGGGCGATTGGGGAGGCTATTTGGATGTAGCGGCCTTTGTCACCGAGTATGACAATATGATGGAGTTCCGTTTCAACTTCACCCTCCCTCCTGGCTTTCAATCTCAAAACATCGGAGGTACACGCATCAAAGGTATTGACTTTACCTTGGCTGGACAGGGTAAAATGGGGGCCGTCACCACCAATATCCTGGCAGGGTATACCTATATAGATCCCAAGTTTCAAGAATTTACCGAAGATCAGGAACGCTCCTCTTCTGTCGATTATAACATTCTTAAATATCGATTTAAGCACTCCATGAAGTTTGATGTAGAAAGCAGTTATCAGCAATTTAGCCTTGGTGCAGCGGGTTTTTACAATAGCTATATGGAAGCTATTGACCGAGTCTTGGGGGCTATTATTCCCGGTCTAACCGATTATCGCGAGGCCAACCAGAACGGTAATTGGCGATTTGATCTTCGGGCCTCTTATCGCTTCAACGAATCTTTAAAATTGGCGGTTATCGTCAATAATGTATTAAACGAAATCATTATCAATCGACCTGGTGTGGTTGATCCAACCAGAAATATCACCTTCCGAGCGGACTACCAATTTTAAATTAGCTGTGGCCGATCGCTAAAGAAACTTTAGCGATCGGCATAGCCTACTGACATTTTGTCACATTTTCTTTCAGAAATACTTATATTTGTCCTTCGTGTGTAATGCAACTTCCGATTATACGTAATTCTGGGTATTCACCATTGGTTTGAAAGTGCCGCTTTTAGCATGCTATATTCATCTGCTTTCCCGCTAGAATCCAGAACATAATCGCTGATAAGTTATTATATCCTTACCTTTTTAGGGTAAAAAAAGATAGGTGATGTATAATAGTAATCCGACCTTAGAACAACTCGATAAAAAGATCGACGAAGCTAAACAAGGTCAAATTTTTTTTCAGGGTCAAGGCCACAGAGGCGATATGGGCAAAAAGTTCTATATCGAATCCTATGGCTGTCAAATGAATTTTAGCGACAGCGAGATCGTCGCTTCTATTCTTGGTGAATGTGGCTATTCTCCTACTCGAAATATGGAAGAATCCGATTTGATCCTGATCAATACCTGTTCGATAAGAGAAAAGGCAGAGGATACCGTCCGCAAGCGTTTACGCATCTTTGACAAGGTCAAGTCCAAACGCCCTGGGACTATGGTTGGTGTATTGGGCTGTATGGCAGAGCGTTTGAAGAAAAAACTGATGGAGCAGGAGAAGCTGGTTGATCTGGTCATTGGTCCTGATGCCTATCGAAAGTTACCTGATCTATTGGCTACCGTCGAGGATGGCGAAAAGGGAATCAACGTTCTACTATCCAGAGAAGAAACTTATGCTGACATCAATCCCTTGCGATTGGGTAGTAATGGCGTTTCTGCCTTTATCTCCATTATGCGAGGTTGTGACAACATGTGCAGTTTCTGTGTGGTCCCATTTACGAGAGGACGAGAGCGCAGTCGAAATGCCTTTAGTATTGTGGCAGAGGCTTGTGATTTATATGAACAGGGTTACCGGGAAGTCACGCTGCTCGGACAAAATGTCGACTCCTATAAATGGCTCAATCCCGAAACAGAAAATACAGTCAATTTTGCTGAGTTATTGGAAATGACGGCCAAAATCCATCCAGATCTTCGCATACGTTTTTCCACTTCTCATCCTAAGGATATTACAGATGAGGTTTTGTATACCATGGCCAATTATGAGAATATTTGCAATTATATTCATCTGCCAGTACAATCGGGAAACAGCCGCGTGCTGAAGCTGATGAACCGTACTTATGATCGGGAATGGTATATCCAGAAAATTGAGGCCATCAACCGCATCTTACCAGAATGTGCGATTTCCTCTGATATCATCACTGGATTTTGTACGGAAACAGAAGAGGAGCATGGCGAGACTTTGAGCATGATTGAATTTGCCAATTACAGTATGTCCTACATGTTCTTTTACTCTGAACGACCAGGAACACTAGCGGCTAGAAAATACGAAGATGATATTCCTTTAGAGATCAAGAAGCGTCGTCTACAAGAGGTGATTCGCCTTCAAAATCAAATTTCCTTCCGCCACAATAAAGCAGATATTGGCAAGACTTTTAAGGTATTGATCGAAGGAGATTCTAAGAAGTCGGATCGGGATTTCAAAGGTCGAAATTCACAAAATAAAATGATTGTTTTCCCAAAAGGGGGAGACTATAAAAAGGGCGACTATGTCTATGTGACGGTCAGTGATGCCACGAGTGCGACACTCAAAGGCTATATCGCTGACCCCTCCTAAGCGGAATAGACCCAAGCACCTCTATCTATGAGCAACCTACAAGCTATCAAACAACGCTTTGGCATTATCGGCAGATCCTCCGCACTGGATATGGCCCTTGGAACAGCTGTTCGGGTCTCCAACACTGATTTGACAGTGCTGATTAGTGGGGAAAGTGGGGTCGGTAAAGAAGTATTCTCCAAAATTATCCATAAACTCAGTTCCAGAAAACACAGTGATTTCATCGCTATCAACTGTGGTGCCATTCCCGAAGGAACCATCAATTCCGAATTGTTTGGACATGAAAGAGGGGCATTTACGGGTGCCTCTACCGAACGAAAAGGCTATTTTGAGACGGTGGATGGAGGAACCATTTTTTTGGACGAAATTGGCGAGATGCCGCTAGATACACAGGCTTTTTTACTACGGGTTTTGGAAAGTGGAGAATTTTTAAGAGTGGGTTCTTCTAAAATGCAAAGAACCGATGTGCGTATTATCGCAGCCACTAATGTCAACTTGCAAGACCAAGTACGCAAGGGCAAATTTCGCGAAGATCTCTACTACCGCCTCAATACCGTCCCTATTCGAGTCCCCGCACTCAAGGAAAGACGGGAAGATATCAATATGCTCTTCCGTCGATTCACCCTAGACTTTGCAGAGAAATACCGAACCAGTCCGATTCGCCTGGACGAAAAAGCTCAGCTATTGGTAGAAAACTACAGCTGGCCAGGTAATATCCGAGAATTGAAAAATGTGGCGGAGCAATTATCGGTACTCTCCGAAGAAAAGCTGATCACGGCTGAAGAACTGATTCGTATTTTACCCAATATTCTCAAGCGCAATTTACCAGCATTGACCAACCAGCGCAATGGAGAAGGGGAAAGCCTGCAAGAAAGAGAAATCCTCTACAAATTGCTCTTTGAGATGAAAAGCGATTTGAATGATTTAAAATCCCTAGTTTTTGAATTAATTAGTAATAATGACCTTCGGGTGGCCGATGTCAGTAGCTTACGACCACTAAAGAGTCCAGATATAGGGATTGAAACATTGCGCCCAGATAGTTATCCAGCCACGCCGAGCTATCCCAGCAGTGGTAATTTCCCAACGCCAAGAAGTGAATTTCCCGAGCATATCGTCGAGTCGGTTTCCGGTGATGACGACGCTCCTATTATCATTGATCCCCGTAGTTTGTCTTATGATCGCTCTGAAGTTGTCGAAGAAAATCTTTCGCTTAGCGAGATGGAAAAGGATATGATTCGCAAGGCACTCAAAAAGCACAAGGGCCGCCGCAAAGATGCTGCTGTAGAATTGGGCATTTCTGAACGTACCCTCTATCGAAAAATTAAGTTTTACGATCTTTAAGCAAGTTAAGGTGTTTTTAACAAAGCTGCTTAAACAGCTTGTTAAAGCGAAGATAAAAAGTGCAAAGCCACTTTTATCAAGCGTTAATCTTTTGTCACAACCGGTCTAAAGTGATTCGGGACTTTGTATATTTACCTTTGTTCTCTAGCATAATAAGTTGATATGAAATATAGCTTGGGTCGCTATCCCCTACTCCTGCTTTTAGTAGCTGTTTTTTTTACCGCCTGTAAATATTCCTTTAAAGGCATCAGTATCCCGCCGGATGTCAACACCTTCTATGTGGCTAATTTTGATAATAATGCTCCAGATGCTCTCCCTACTTTTAGACAAACCTTTGCCGAGGAGCTTCGCGATAAAATCAGAAATGAGTCCCGCCTCAATTATGATAATACCAATCCAGATATTGAATTTCAAGGCACCATTACAGGCTACGACATTAGCTCTGTGGCGCCTCAGCCCGATGAAACGACGGCCTTCAACCGATTGACCATCACGGTTTCTATCCAGTTTATTAATAATAAAGACGAGGAAGCCAACTGGACCGAGAGTTTTTCTGACCGTCGAGAGTTTGGCACCGACCAAAACCTTATTGATGTTCAGGATCAACTCCTTGAGGAGATGACCGAGCAATTGGTAGAATTGATTTTCAACAAAGCATTTACCAACTGGTAGCTTTTATCCAGCTCCACTGCTTTTCCTTTGGCCTCTGCTTAGAAGTTTGTATCTTTAAGGGTTAAAACAATGGCAGGAAACCAAAAAAGGGTCTGATGAATGCTGAGAACTTCGCGGAATTTATTCGCCGCCCCTCACAGTTGTATCGCATCACTTTCCAGGAGCTCAAAACCCTGGTTATGCAGTATCCTTACTGCCACAATCTGCGTTT
>JBCBDH010000397.1:0-6309 GCA_038529855.1 Bacteroidota bacterium
GACATTGCAATTGGGCTGTGTCCAAGCATTAGCGGTAGCAAACAGCAAAAAGGCGATGTCTTCTTGATGAATAAAGACACCTCGCAGTATGAGGCTTGTCAATTAGTAACTGAGGAGCAGGAGAAGTACTACCAATTTGATAAAGCCTTTTTGGATCTAATGCATGAGGCCATTGAGATATGCCCTTACTTTCCCTATCCTTACAGAGAGATTGCAGCGCCATATGTCAAAAGCGGTCACTTTATCCAATGGAAAAAGTACATCGACAAAGCGGTTCAATACGGCCAGCTTGATTACCTACCCGTACGCGCCTCGCTGCGCTACAAATTCTTTGCAGACTACGAAGGAGCCATTCGAGACATTGACTTATTAGATAGTTTGGTCAATTACGATATTGGCTACACTTCCAATGGGACATATCATCTGTATGTCGTCAAAGCGCTGTGTTTGAAAGCAATTGGTGATACACAAGCTGCTATTCGCCTGATTGATAAGCAATTAGAAACGCCTAACTACAGTGCTAGTTTATTTGATTATTTGCACCTGGGTGTTTTGTATATGGAACTAGGGGACTATGATCGTGCGCTATCGCTTTTTGAGGCACAAGAGGAAGTCAACGAATTAGCTGATAATTTCTATTACCAGGCGCTTTGTCATAAAGCCAAAGGCAACCAAGAGGCCCATCAATCTAATATCAAAAAGGCCAAGGCTTATTATACAGAAGGCTTGAAAATGTTTGACCCTTATCACGAGCTTTTTGATCAGGTCTATCTATCACAGATTGATCGCGAGTTGGCCTTAATCAGCGAAAAGACTGACTAATTGATCAAATATACGTGCCAGCAAACTCTTGTCTTTTTTGACAATCAAGGCCGTACCCGTCATGTTGGGCATAAAAGGAATTTCCTTACCATAGATGGTTTTTAGCGAGTCTGGTATTTCTAATTGGACCATGGAATAGACCCCCTCTTCGGTCTGTTTAGGTAATAGGGCTAGTTCGCTAATGCGACTTTCCAGAATGCCATATTCTTGATAGGGGAAAGCATCGAGCCGAATTTGCACAAGGTCACCTACCTGTACTTCGCCAGAGTTGATGACTGGCATTTCTGCTAAACCAATGATTTCATTGGCCCCACTTGGAATGATGTCGAAAATAGCTTCTTCTTCCGTTACGAAGTATTGTTCTACAATTTTCTCTTCGCAAGACAAACGCCCAGAAAGAGGGGCCCGCATCAAATGAACATCTTCCCAGGCTTTGATTTGATCATTGACTTGGCTGACTTGTTCTTCCAATTTATTTTTCTGGATGGTGAACTCCTGCTCTCGACTACTGCGCAAATCGTTGATTTCAGCGCGTAGTTGCTCTACCTTGATTTCGTTGTTGATCTGGTTGGTTCGAAAGTTTTCCAGACTGCGGCTTTCCGTTAGGTAATCCCGTTCGATTTGTTCTTTTTCCAAATCGCTGATTAGGTCTTTTTGGCTCAGGGCAAGGTTTCTTTCATAGTTCTTTTTGGCCAGTTGGAATTGTGCCTCAAACAGCTCTTCCTGTTTTCTCAGCGAAGCATTGAGTTCTTCGGTCTTCTTGATTTCCCGTTCCAGCGAATTGATTTTTTTAAAAATCATATCATTGGACAGGAAGTACTTAAAATCTGCTAGTTCTTTTAAAAAGAGCTGATAAGCGGCAGAAATTTCGCCCACGTCCAAATCCTTGGTAAAAGAAATGCTCTGGTAATCGCTACGCTGGTCTACCTGCTGAAAGGCAGCAATGCTTTTTTTGAGTTCTTGGAGGTCTTCGTAGTTCGCGCGGGAAAAGAGCTGGATGATGAGGTCTCCCTTTTTGACCTGGTCTTTATTTTTGTAGTACATCTTTTCAATGAGCTCAGACTTTTCAGCGATGACGGCAAGGGGCGGATTATTAAGGGTGATGCGCATGGGAGCGAGCAGGGTGTCAGGGTATTTGATGAAGGCGGCGAGAGCGAGTAATAGCAGGAGAAACAATAGGAAAAAGGTATTGCCCCAGGAAATGATCCACGTAGGGGTCTTTTCCAGTACATCATTGACATAATCACTCTTTTGGTAGATATCGTGTATTTTAGACTTTTCCTCCATTACTTACCAACTTCTAATTGATTTTTGACCAAAGCATAATACTGTCCCCCTTTTTCAATAAGTGCTTCGTGCTGGCCGATTTCTACGATTTCTCCATCTTTTAAAACGACGATTTGATCAGCATCCCTGACCGTGCTTAATCTATGCGCAACGATGATCACCGTTTTGCCCTGATAAAAAGCCTTTAGGTTTTCCATAATGAGTTTTTCATTATTGGCATCCAGTGCAGAAGTGGCCTCATCCAAAAAGATGTATTTGGGATCTTTATAAGCTGCTCTAGCTAGTAAAATACGTTGGGCCTGGCCACCACTCAAGCTTCTACCACTAGAACCTGGCGGTCCAATTCTCGCATTATAACCAGCGGGGTGATCTTCGATAAAATCATAGATATTGGCCATCTTAACGGATTCGACGATCTTAGTTTCATTATAATCACCAAAGGAGTTGGACTCCGTGATATTGCGAACGACGGTATCTGAAAAGATATAGCCATTTTGCATGACGGTACCGCAAAGCTGCCGCCAGGAGCGCGTGTCGAGTAGGTTGAGATTGACATTGCCCACGTAGATTTTTCCCTCTGTTGGCAAATACAGTTTGAGTAGGACTTTGAGCAGGGTGGTCTTTCCTCCTCCGCTCATCCCCACAATAGCGGTTACCTTGCCTTTAGGAATGGTTAGATTGAGGTTTTTGAGGACCATTGGGCTTCGATTGCCGCCATATCGAAAGGAGAGGTTTTCTATTTTAATGTCCTCTGGCTCGTTTTTGGCTCGTACCAAATCCTTTCTATTCATCAGCTGCTCCTCCTCCGTTCGGAAGTCAATATCAGTAAATCGCTCTATGCTCAAACGCGCATCCTGCATTTCGCGAAGAAACTGGATCAGGCTGTTGAGCGGCACATTAATCTGACCAACAATGTATTGTATGGCCAACATCATGCCCAGCGTAATGCTGCCATCAATCACCCCTTTGGCCGCTAAAAAGGTAATGGTAATATTTTTGAGCTCATTGATCATATTCCCTCCAATAGTTTGGAACTGAGCGAGCTTTAGATTGGAAATGGCCGTTTTGTACAAGCGAATGCGAATCTCCTCCCAGGACCAAATTCTCCTCAACTCGGAATTGTTAACCTTGATTTCTTGTATGCCATTGACCATTTGCATCAAGGAGGTATTGGTCCCTGCATTTTCTTCAAATCGCTTGTAATCCAACTCCTCGCGCTTTTTCATAAAGTATTGTACCCAAACCACATAAAGTACAACGCCTACTACAAATACACTAAAAATGATCAGATCATAATACAGCAATACAAACAAAAAAATCAAGGCATTGAGGTAGGAGAAAACCGTTCCTGGTGCCGAAGCAATGAGTCTTTCAATTCTGGAGGAGTCATTGATTCTTTGCAGGATATCGCCAGAGGTTTTGGAGTCAAAAAAGGACAGCGATTTACTGAGTAGTTTTCTCAAATAGTCCGTAGCGATCAATATACTCGCCCTCGAACCGACAAAAAGTAAAAGCCAGCCCTGAATCAGAGAAAAGACCGAACTGCTCAGAAAAAGGGTGATTTGAGCGATGAGGATGACGTAAATGAAGCCGAGATTCCTCGTCGCAATCCCTTGATCCACAATGGCTTGAGTGAGAAAGGGGAAGGCTAATTGGATGATGGAGCCACCAATAAGGCCAAGTAGAATCTGAAAGATGTATCGGTTGTCCTTGCTAATGTAGGAGTAGATGAGGCTCAATCCGCTATTTCGTTCCTTATCGCCCTCTTCTTCATAAAAACGGGGGGTGGGTTCCATAAGAATGACGATGCCCTTTTGACTCACATCGTCGTCCTTTCGGTTTTGCCAACGTCGAATATAATCTTCAGGAGAATATTTGATCAAACCATGTAGCGAATCCGCCACATAGACCCATTTTTTGGTAATCTTATAAACGATCAGAAAGTGGCGATCTCTCCAATAAGAAATGCAGGGTAGGGGAGCCTCTTTACTCAGGGTCTCATAGTCAATCAAAACAGGTAAGGCTTCCAAGCCAATGGCCTCTGCTCCTTCGATAATGCCTCGTGCAGAGACGCCTTCCATGGTGATACTGCACAAATGACGAAGCCGTTCAATATTATAGGTTTTCCCATAGTATTTGGCGATCATTCTCAAGCAGGTCGGACCACAGTCGTATTGATCGTGTTGTCTGTAAAAAGGAAATTTAGTTTTAGCCATTCAATACTTAGGCTTTATTCACTTGAACGATTTATCTTGTGTAACAAATATAATGCTATCACATGCTTGATCTTCATAACTTATCCTCTATTGGCATTGGCACCTATCGAATGCGATCAGAAGATGCTGGACATAAAAAAAGCCTAGAATACGCTATTAAGAGTGGAATTAACTTGATCGATACGGCCTCCAATTACAATAATGGGAGTTCGGAAAAATTAGTTGGTCAGGTCATTCCATCGCTGCGCTCCTCGGTTTTTATTAATACCAAAGCTGGATATGTTCAACAGGATAGTTTGGCGCTTTTCAAAAGCCTAAAAACGGTACCCAATCATGTCCCTATTAGCGATCAATTTCTTTACTGTATTGATCCACTTTATCTGGAAGCACAAATCCAAGAATCTTTAAAGCGGCTCCATACCGATTATATCGATTGCTTTTTAATACACAACCCAGAACACTATTTCAGAAATCCCTCCACCTCTGCCGACCAGCTTTATGCCGACATTGATCGCGCTCTGGATTTTCTAGAGACACAAAAGTCAAAGGGTATAATACGATATTTTGGACTTAGTTCAAATACACTGCCCAATCCTTTACAGAAAAATGGCCTTTCGCTTCTCCAAATCCAAGCTCAGAAGTACGCTGGGTTTAAATTTATACAGTTTCCCTACAATCTTTTGGAAGTCGATGCAGCCCTGCCTCATTACGATGGGCAATCCTTAATAGAATTGGCTAAATCATGGGGTTTACAGCTGCTTTCTAATCGTCCTTTTAATGCACAAGTCAATCAGCAATTTGTCCGATTGGTTGATTTTGAAAAGCAGATTGACCTTGATTTGCTGGATAAAAAAGAGGGGCCGCTCTTTGAACAATTTGTCGAATTGCTCAATAAGCGAATTGCCAAACTTGATCCAGAAAGCAATGCTTTTGCTTTTGAACCCATGATTCGTTTGCGAGACTACCGAAAAGCGCTGGGCAATTTCCCCGCCGTACAGCGTCTTTACCACGGCGAAGTCTTTCCATTCATCGATTACCTTTATGAGGGGGCCGTTCCCAAGGCTGTTCAGCAAGTTTTTCAGGGATTGGAAGATTGTAGTCGACAGTATTCTTATCTGGTCATGCAAGAGCGATCCAACAAGGTCAAAGCACAATTATACGCTGAAAAACGAATCCAATCACTAGATGACTCCTTTACTCGTCAAGCGTGTACGACCTATCTGAAAGAAGGCATAGATCACGTACTCGTTGGACTTAGAAGCCCTGCCTATGTGGAGGAGCTGCGCCCGATCTTAAGATAAGACTAGATCGTTGAGGAGGGCCGCCTATCCATAGGTCTTCTTCGCTTATTACTCCTTTTCTACAGTTTGGGTATTTTGTAAATCTTTGCTGTTCAATCCACCTTCCATTTCGTTCAGTTCACTTTATTTCTACCGTTCAGTCTCTCGAAGTCCTTGTTCATTTGTATGGTATTTCAAACGAATAAAAATGAATAAAATGGATTTCCGATTTTTTTTAACGACCCTATTGCTTTCCCTTGTTCTACTATCTGCTTGTAATAAAGATGATGACATGTCAGTAGTAGATGACGAACAGCTCGAAGATGGCCTTATTGATACCCTGATTACTGCTCAGGGCGTACAATTTGTCAGAACACCAGAGATGTATTTTCAAGACCTACCTGACTGGTCTTATGCCTATCAATATGTTGAGATTGACGGTTTGCGACAAGCCTATGTAGAAGCTGGCCCATCTGATGGAGCGCCCGTACTCCTGCTTCACGGTCAACCAAGTTGGTCTTATTTGTATCGAACGATGATACCCGTATTGGCAGATGCTGGCTACAGGGTCATCGCTATGGATCATTTGGGAATGGGCCGCTCTGATAAACCTATCGATATTGCAGCATACAGTTATTTGGGGCATGCAGACCGATTAGCGCAGTTTATTCAGCAACTTGGATTGCAGGAGATTAATTTGTTTG
>JBCBDH010000398.1:0-6301 GCA_038529855.1 Bacteroidota bacterium
AGAGAGATTATGTGTGGTGGTTTCTCCATTGGAAAAGAATTGTTGGAGATTGTTTGGCTGAGGGCTAAAGGGGCGAATTTCACCATCCCACCAGCGAATCATCTGTCCTTCCATACGAGGCCCCCAGGAAACGCCTGTTGAATAAAATCCAAAGGTGGCCATGGTTGGTTGTCCAAAAGGGCCATTATCAGTATGGACCATTCTGGGGTAGAGCAAATTGCCCTCTGAATCTGTGGGAAAGGTGGGTTCGGTCAGGCTAATTGGGCCACCAGCACCGTATTCATTTTGCACGTCGCGATAGCGAAAGGGTTGAATGATTTTGTGTTGAATGGAATAATTAATGCCAATACCTTGTTGCTTTCTGCCTCTTTTGGTAGTAATAAGAATGACGCCATTGGAGCCTCGAGAGCCATATTTGGAAGAAGCTGTTGGCCCTTTTAGGATATCTATACTTTCTATATCGTTGGGGTTGATATTGTTGAGTGCAGATCCCCAATCTACCCCTCTACCAATATTATCCAAACCAGGATCATTTTCGAGGGGGACGCCGTCTACCACAATGAGGGGTTGATTATTGCCACTAATGTTATTATTTCCGCGAATAGTGATGCGAGTGGTTCCTCCGTCTACACCATTTCCAGAGGTGATTTGTACCCCTGCTGAGCGACCCGCCAAGGCATTGCCAATATTGGGCGCATTGGACAATTCAACTGCTTTTCCATCAATTTGCTCGACGGAATACCCCAGTTCTCGTTTTTGTCTCTTGATGCCCAAAGCCGTTTTGACCACGGCATCCAACTGCTGGGCATTGCTTTTCATCACCACCTTCAGCACGCTTTGCGTTCCCACTTGAATCCGCGTTTCCCTATAGCCAATATAACTAAATATTAAAACGGCATCTGGGCTACTTACCTGAATAGAGAAATTACCATCAATATCGCTCACCGCTCCATTGCTTGGCTGCCCTTCTTCAATAATGTTGACACCAATAAGCGATTCTTCCAATTCATCGACCACCTTGCCACTAAGGAGAAGGTCCTGTGCTTGTGAATAGAAAGGTCTAGCAAGAAAAAACAATAGCCCCAATAGATAGGGGACAGAAGACAGGCGCAGCATAGTCAGTTATTTTCGTTATTGCCCGACTAATATATTACTTATGAAGGGTTTTATTATAGATTAAATTAAAGATTTATAAAAATGACGGGTATTGTACCTTACAAATCATTTCTTCGCAGAAAAACAAAGCCATTTTTTCGGCCAATTTCCTCCATATTGGGATAGATTTCCAGCTCTTTTAAGCGGTGAATCTTGGTGATGAAGTAAACGGGTTTGTCTGCTTCTCCTGTGAGGAGCCAATTTTTATCCCAGCTTTTGGGATTGCTTACTGGAGGTTTTTGGGCATAGAATAGATGGCCATAAGACTTGTAGCCCATGGGCAGGATGTAGCAATCTTCTCCCACCTTACTTTTAAAAAACGAGATAGCGGCATTTTGTGAATAGCCTTCTATGCGATTGATGTAAAAAAAGAGGGTTAGGGTGATAAATAGGGCGGTGCCGCCGAAAAGCAGTGCGATATTCCTGCCTTTGTTTTGTCCAAAACGAAAAAGACTAAAGAAAAGAATCAAGAGTAAAAAAATACCTGGTAGGACTTCCCAACCCGTCCAGACCACATTGGCCTCCAAATTCGCTTGGGCGAAGGGATCATTAAAAAGAGGAATGAGCAATTCTGGATGTTGGCCAAGATAGGGAGCGATAAGCGTCGCTAAAACATACAGCCCTCCAATGAGCATCAAACCCAATTTCATCCAGCCATTGAATTTGACTCGACCCTGGAAAATATGCTGAATACAAATGGCGGCCAGATAGGTCAGTGGAAAATAGCATAAAGAGGAATAATGCACGATCTTGGATTGCACAATAGAAAACAAAATCAAAACCACCCAAAAGAAAATGGCCATCCACCGCTGAAAGTCCTGTTGATGAACTTTCTTGGCTTTGGGGAGACCAAAAAAACTGCGTAAAGTAAAGATAGAGGCAGGAAAACAACCCACTAGCAATACCACAAAATGATAAGCAGGAAACCCTCTGTGCCCCGCATCTGGTGTGCTAAAAAGACGATACTGGTATTTATTAAATTCAGAGATAAACCAAGAGCCATTTTTCCAGGTCTCCAAACCATACCAACTCAAAGTGACCAAGGTCGTGGCCAAACTAAAAAACAAAAACTGTGGAATACTGATATATAATCTTAAACGCTGAAACAACCAATAAACAAAAAAGCACAATACAACGACCAAATAAGCAACTGGCCCCTTTGTCAATATGCCTAAACCAACGATAAATCCACCTAAAAAGAGATAGGTGTAAGCAGAACGGTTGAGCTGAATCCCCTTAAATTGCTCCTTTTTCCAATAAAATAAAAGAAAAAAGTACAGCCCCACAAAGATGAATAAATTGAAAAAAGGGTCGATGATGCCTGAGCGAAAATACAGATTTGGGAGAATCGTCCCCAAATAAATCCCCGCCCACAAAAAGCCAAAAGAGGAATGGTACAACTGACGCCCCATATAAAACAAAACAACCAAGGTCAGTATACCACAAATCGCATTGGGAAAGCGAGCTGAAAAGGCATTGATGCCAAATACCTGCATGGCCAAAGATTGCAGCCAGAAAAATAGGGGAGGCTTTTCCCAAAAGGGCTCAAAATTGACATAAATGCGCAGGTACTCCTCCGTGATCAACATCTCCCTGCTGATCTCTGCAAAATTGATCTCATCCCAATCAAATAAATGAACTGCTCCAAGATAGGGTATGAAGAAGATCGCTCCCAGAATGGCCAATAGCCCTGCGTATTTGGTATCCTGCGACATAGCGCTTACTTACTTCTTCCTATGGAAAAACCGAAGAATACTACTGATAAAATCATCATTGATACCCAGCCAGCCTTTGAGGCTATTATATATGGCAATCAGTTGTTTGTCCAGATAAATGGGAATGCTTTTTAGACCATCTCCAGGGCGGGCGCGATAATTGGTGGCGCGTTTACGAGGGCTGTTTTCCTCCTCCGTGAAGTAGTAAAGGGCAATCGACTTTCTGGTCATGCCCTCTGGGCATTCAATGGCTTCTGGCAGACCGTGAAAAGAGTCCTCATCCGTATTGAAGAGTACACATCTATTGAATAGCGGAAGGATTTTTTGCTCGCAGCGCTGCATATCTCTAGACCACAATTCCAATTCTCCCTTGTAGTGCTGCTCCCAATTGGGATTGAGATAGACCAATAAATTGACCCTACGACGCCACTTGCGCTTGTGTGGATGCACGGTGAAGTCAGCATGAATATTTAGAAAACCACCTCTTTGGCTTTGGTGAAGCCCTCCACCTTCGAGCATCTCATCAGCTTTCAGCCCTGGAATGCCCGTCAACTCGCTAATAAAAGCCACACTTTCGGGGCTATTCAGCGTCTGGATCACCTCCTGTATAAATCCTGGAAGTAATTCCAGTTTATTCAAACCGTGCTTTTTTTCATTGACATGCATGTAGTGAATCCAGCCTTCATCTTTGACTTGCGGAAACAGCTGATAGGCTTTTTTGGCCGCGACCTCTTCCAAAAAGTTTTCGAGAACGATGTGTGGAAAAGGATCTTCTCTCTGATAAGCTTTTTTCAGCTCTGGTAGCTGAGACTTCCATCTTTGCAGATCGAGAATGGGGGATTGGCTTGTACTACGCTGCATCACATGTTCCATGATTATCAACCGATTTGGTTTAATGTGGGCGTAAATGTAAGCACAATTATTGATTTCTCGGTGGCCTTATGGCTTTGTGTAGTCTATTTGCCCCATTTTCTGAGTTGTTGTAAAGTAGCGCGGAAATCTTTGGGATATTCTGCAATAAACTGCATCCTTTGGCCACTACTTGGATGGTTTAATTGTAGCTCATGGGCATGTAGACTACTGCGGCTCATTAAAGGGCGTTCTTCCGTGTCCTTGGCGAGTTTGAATTTGCGAAGTTTGAGTTCAGATAGAAAAAAGGCCTCCCGTCGGCCATAGGTTGCATCAATAGCTAATGGAAAGCCAATGGATTTGAAATGTACGCGAATTTGATGGGTGCGTCCAGTTTTGATATTGGCCTCTACGAGGGTATAATTTTTAAAATATTCCAATGCTTTAAAAAAGGTAAGCGAAGCCTTGCCTCGATTGGAAACGATCATCTGCCCAGGTTTGGATTTATGACTGGCGATGGCCTTTTCGATTTTGCCCTCTTTGGGATAGAGTTGTCCTTCGATCAGGACGTGATAGCGTTTGTCCACTGTTCTTTGCTCAAATTGCAGACTAAGTTTTCGATGGGCTTGTTCGTTTTTGGCAAAACAAATGACGCCACTGGTTTCTTTATCCAGTCGATGCACCACAAAGGTCTTTCCATGATGCTCGCTTAGATAGCCTTGCAGATTGGGGCGATCCAGCAAATAGCGGTCAGGGATAGATAAAAAATGAGGAGGCTTATTGACAACGAGGAGGTCCTCGTCTTCATGGAGGAGGTCGATTTTGATTTTCATGGTACGGCGGTCAGAGCTTTTTGAAGGAGCGTTTGCGACGAAGGTAATATTGCCAGACGACGCTACCGTGATAGACGCCCGTTAATTGAGAGGGACTGGCGATACTGACTTTTTGGATTTGGTCTTTTTGAAGGGCTCTTTTGCGGCGAAAGTACCCAAATTGGCCAAAAAAAGACCAATGCGCTCGTACAATCGCCCAAATGTGCTTGAACTTGCCTTCCATAAAGAAAAGAAGGCCAGCTAAGCCATCCAATACCAAACGCAGGGGAATGAGCCAGTACAATTTGGAGGATTCCTCATTCTTTAGTAAGGTAAACAAGCTATTTCGGATATTGAGATACACTTTCCTTGGGCTGCCATAAGCCAAAGTGCCTCCCCCCACATGGTAAACCCTAGATTCTGGCTGAACCACGACCCGATACCCTGCTTTTTTGATCCGCCAGCACAAATCAATTTCTTCCATATGGGCAAAATAATCGCCATCAAAGCCCCCCAATGCCTTAAACAATTGAGGTCGAACAAAAAAGGCCGCTCCGCTGGCCCAAAAGATTTCGGAAACCTGATCATACTGCCCCTGATCCTTTTCTACCGTATCAAACATTCGGCCCCTGCAAAAGGGATAACCCAAGTGGTCGATCCAGCCTCCAGCAGCCCCTGCATGTTCAAAATGATCGCGATGATGGTAAGCCAGGACCTTGGGCTGACAGGCACCAATATTCGCCTCTTTCTCCATCAAGTCGATAATCGGCTCTATCCAGTTGGGACTTACTTCCACATCTGAATTGAGCAGAACAAAATAATCGGATTCAAGAGCTTCTAAAGCCAAATTATAGCCTTGAGCGAAGCCGTGGTTTTCTTTTAAATCGTGAATTTGTATATCGGGATAATTCGCCGTCAGCCATTCGATAGAATCATCGCTAGAGCCATTATCAGCCAGATGGATTTGGAAATTAGCATAGGTGCTTTTATGTAAAGAGGGAAGAAATTGCTCTAGATACTGACGACCATTATAGTTTAGGATGACTATGGCGACAGCTGGAAATGCACTAGGGAGAGGCTTGGCGGCTACGGACGGCCGTTTTTTTTTAAAGACTGCCAGCGCTGATTCCTTATCTCGACCCAACTGCTCACTGAGCGCCTCTAATCCTTTAAATTGTTGATCCTCTCGCAGATAGGCTACCAATTCGACCTGTAGCTTATCCCCATAAATCTCTTTGTCAAAATCAAAAAGATTGATTTCTATGGTTCGGTTATCATAGGCTTTGAGGGTGGGCCGATTACCAATGTAGAGCATGCCTTCATAGCGCTTACCTTGATGAGTAGCATAGGCTGCATAGATGCCTTGTGGAGGGATGAGTTTGTACTTGCCCCCAATCAGTTCGAGATTGGCTGTGGGAAAGCCAAGTGTTTTTCCAATCTGCTGTCCATGTACAACCGTACCATTAAAACTGTAATAATGATTGAGAAAATGGGCGGCTGTGCTGACATCGCCATGCTCCAATGCCTTTCGAATTTTGGTAGAGCTCACTGCAATGTCCTCCACTTCTTCTTTGGCGATTTCCACCAATTGGAAACCCTGCTCTTGATCTTCAGCGAATTTGCGTAAAAAAGCAATGTCTCCTTCCCGATTTTTACCAAAGCGATGATCATAACCAATCACTACACAAGCAGGATGAAACTTATCGATCAAAAAATCCTGGATATAGGCATCAGGGCTTTGCTGGGAAAACTCGCGGGTAAAAGGGATAA
>JBCBDH010000399.1:0-3953 GCA_038529855.1 Bacteroidota bacterium
CTGGCAATGCGCGTATGCAGCAGGTCAAGGGCATAGTTGGACAGCAAATGGGCGCTTTTTTGGCCGAAGGGGTCAAATTGGAAGGTAATAAGGTCACTGTTGATTACAAAACGGTTGAGAAAACAGCCTCAGAGACCGTTCAATCTTCAGATTTCTATTGGGAGAGTGGCAATCGCATAGAAAAAATCTTTTCTATTCTTCCGATCCGTCTGATGCTGCAAACGGGTTATGTGGATATCGTTGATATGAATATTCCTTATAAAGGGCAGACTTACCGTGCAAGTGTAAGCAAAAAAGAACTCGAAACTTTTGTGGGCAGTAGTTTTGTGGAAATGGCCAATAATATAGACGAGTTGTACGATATGAAGTACATCCGCGATGCTAAAGGCCGCAAAGCCTTGTACGATCATTTTGTCAAAGTCCAATAATATATTCAGCGGAAAGTGCTTAGAGACACCCAAGCACTGATTAAGTCCTCAAGTGGGCTCAGGACAGGCCCAAATCGCTTTACAAGAAGTATAATCAAGCGTTGATTGGTGGCTGGTGAAGAATGTCTTTCACACATTCGCCAGGCAGCACTCGATATACGGGAATGGATAAACCGTACTCTTTACAGCATTTTAGGATACGTGCGTCAATTTCTCGAGCCTCATAGCGAATAGAGAAATGCCCTAATATCAACTGACCGATCGAGCTTTCTGCCACCATTTTCATCACGTCTTCTAGGGTACTGTGTTTATAGCCATATCTGCTCTGGGAAGGCTCTTGGCCTTTTAGAAAGGTTGCTTCGTGTATCAAAATCTGGCTGCCTGCCCATCTGCCATCTGTAGCGACAGGGGTATCGCCAGAATAACTTAACACATTTTCCCTGACCTCATAGGTAATCGCCTCCTCCCCTCTCTCCTGTCGCAGCTTCTTAATCTGCGCTCCCTCTAGTGAAATAAATTCAGGTCGCAACTTTCGCTTAACCTTATACACCTTATAGCTCAAGCTCTTGTGTACGCCCTTTGGAACAGCTATGTGTTCATTGCGCAGCGCCTTCACTAAAATTCCTCCTTTTATCGCTATTTCTTCTCCTGAGCTAATCCCCGTCCAAGGCATTCCTTCCACCTGCTGATCAAAGCGGCTGGCAAAAGCCTTCAGGGCAGGAAAAGAGCCACTGTCTTTGGGATAATAGAGCTTAGGACGACCAGGTTGGGCATTTAGCTGGCAAAACTGCATAAGGCCCGTAAGGTGGTCGCGGTCGGCATGGGAGATGAAGACTTGTCTGACTTTGGCGCCTTTTTGCAGTAGGTGGGCGGTGAGGCCGTCGCCAGCGTCGAAGAGGAGACCCAGGTCTTCGATGAAGTACCAGGTGGAGAATAGGGCGGTAGAGAATCCAGAGATATTCATTTACTGAGCTGTATTGGGGTAAAGATAGAGAAATTAGTATTTGGGTAGTCAATGGGTAGAGCGGCTTTGTTCGTGAAGAGTCTCTTAGTATTGGAGTGAGCCGCTTTCTAAAATTTAATTATTTTTACGGCGCTCCGGGCAACCGGTCAAAGCTTTGCTTATGATAAGGCGTATTTTATTTCATTATTTTCCTTTGCTGCTGTTGTTTACAGGCATTTATTACGAGTTGGCGATGCAGACTTTTAAGATGAATGTCTATGGGCCTTATGACAGTCCGATCGTTTGGATGGGGGCAGGATTATTGACTTGTGTGGCGGCCTGGTGCTTATTGGCTTTTCAGCCAAAACGAGCGGTAGACCACTACCCTATTGGGCGAAATCGGGTTTTGATGATCTTGTGGGGCGTCTTTGCTTTGGGGAGTCTATTGATGGCGGCTAAGCTAAGTGCTATTTTTGCGACTTATCCAGTGGATGCGCAGTATTCAGATATTATTCCTTCGCTCGAATTGTATGTCAAGCGATGGATGGCGGGGGAAAAAGTCTATGCGCCCTTTCAATTTCCGACCTGGGTGGTGCTTCCCACTTATTTTCCCTTGCTTTGGATGCCTTATGGGTTTTCTGAATACTTTCAAATCGACTATCGCTGGACAGCTTATATAGTCTTTTTACTGGCGGTCTTTCTTTATTTTATACGCATGAGCAAGTTTCAAATGCCCATTTGGGAATTGCTGATCAAGGCGATTCTTCCTTTTGTGTTGATCAACTACTACATCGTCAATGTCGATAAGGTATTTGGACATGCGGTGGAATTGCTGCCTGTTGGTTTTTATCTCTTACTGACCTTAACGCTTTTTCATCGCTCTACTTTTATCATGGGACTAGGCATTTTGCTCTGTTTGCTATCGCGTTATGCCTTTACTTTTTGGCTGCCCATCTACCTACTGATTTTTTGGATTGAAAAGGGATTTATGCCAGCATTTAAGGTAGGTTTGTGGGTATTGGCTGGTGTACTATTGCTTTATGTTTTGCCCTTTTTGGCCAAAGACTGGACGATTCTCACCAATGGATTAGCCTATTATAGCAAGACGGCAGAGGGGCAGTGGATGATTCAATCCTGGCAGGAGGAAGGCCAAGTGCCACATCATCTGAATAAGGGGCTAAGCTTTGCCATGTATTTTTACGATGTCCACGAATACGAGGTCATGGATCGACTGGCGATGAACCGCAAGGCGCATTTAGTGGCTTGTGGTATTGCCGCTGTTTTGCTCTTTTTGGGTTATCTGTTGGGTAGAAAAAGGGGCTTAAATGTTCGTTTGTATATGCTGGTTGGACTAAAATTCTACCTCGTGATCTTTTATGGCTTCTTTTATGTGCCTTTTAGCTATTTGTATATGTTGCCATTCTTTTTGAGCCTGGCCATTGTTTATGAGTTGTCTTTTTTGCCGTCCCGCCATTCTGGAGCAGTCGCGCCTCTTTCTGAGTGACGGTGTCCCGTAATTCTTGCTATCAGCAATTTTCGCTATCCCGCAATTTCGTCATCCCGCAATTTTCGCCATCTCGCAATTTTCGCCATCTCGCAATTTTCGCCATCTCGCAATTTTCGCCATCTCGCAATTTTCGCCATCTCGCAATTCTCGGAGTGACGGCGAGTCACTCCGAGAAGGGGCAGCTCGCACTAATTAAAAGCGTCGCTTTTGACCAGAGAACTCCATCGCTTCTCCTTTGCCAAAACCATAGCTGAAGCCCAGGGTAATAAAACGACCTCTTAGGCGAAAGCGATAGGCATAGAAGGTGGGTTGATTGACGACGGTTTCGCGGATGCGAGAGGCAAAGAGGTCTCGCACACTCAGGTTGATAACGCCCCTGCCCTTTAGGATTTTTTTGCGCAAGCCCAAATCCGCAAAGAGATTAGCGGAGACGCGGCCCTGGACCGTTTGGAAGGCTGATGCATAGCGCGTGGTGACCTCAAAGTCGGTTTGGCCAGGCAGTTTAAATTTGGTGGTCAGCTTGCCCGACCATTGGTCCGCATTGAAATCGAAAGAGCTTTCTCCAAACTCCCCTTCTCGATTGAAGTAGTTGTAATTGATATCTCCATTGACCGTAAACCATTTAGCTGCACGATACTTACCATTCAACTCAATACCTGTGGCTCGGTCTGTTCCTATGTTTTCAGGGCGGAAGGTATTGACATTATTTTCAAAAAAGGTGACGCGTTCAATGACGTCAGTGGTATAGCGATAGTAAACGCCCAAATTGAAAGAAGCCTTGCCCACTATAAAGATACTGGTGATTTCATAGGAGTCCGTAAACTCTGGTTCCAATTCTGGATTCCCCATTCGCACACTAAAATTATTGCGGATGTTGAAAAAGGGATTGAGGTCCCAAAGGCGAGGGCGATAAATGCGGCGAGAATAGCCTGCTTGAAGCGAAATGGCCTCATTGATCTTGTAAGAAGTATGGGCACTTGGGAATAAATTGGCGTAATTCTGCTCTGTGGTCTCCTCCGTATTGGTCAGCAGGGTATTCAAATTGGTTTGCTCCATCCGCAAACCCAGCTTGATG
>JBCBDH010000399.1:3963-6288 GCA_038529855.1 Bacteroidota bacterium
AGCCCCTGTTCCATATACCCCCAGCACTTTTTGGTCGTACTCAAATAAATTGGTCATATCAAAGTCAGGAATCCACTCGCCATTGATGGAATTGCTCACCTCAAAGTCATTACTAACGATCTGTAGAACGTACTGCGCCCCAGTCTCCAGGGTCCATTGGTCATTAAAGGGCTTGGTATAATCGGCATTAAAGGTGTATTTAGCCTCCTTAAAATTGGTGCGCGTTTGCTGGTCGTTTTGGTCGATATTGCCAGATAAGATGGTCGTTTCAAAATCAGAGGATTGATCTTTACCAAAGAAATTTCCTAAAGCGCTAAATAAGAGCATATGGTCCTTATCATCTTCAAATCCCTTTTTGTATTGGAGCTCGTACTGCCATTTTGGATTAGTGGCTTCTGTCGTTTCCTGGCGGAGCCAGCGAGCAGCAGTAGCTCCAGTAGAGTCAATGAATTCAAAGGTCGTAGAAGAGGGTTGATCCTCTATTTCGTAGGCAAAATTCCCAGAAAGGGTCAGGATATTTAGTTTGTTGATGTGATAATCCGTACCGAGAATGATATTGTAAAAGTTCTCATTACGAAATTCATCTCCAAAGCTAGAAATCATGGTATTATTGACCAAATCCTGATTGATGCTTTCTACATCATTGGGCAATTCCCGATAGCCCACACCAAATTGGCTAAAGAGATTAAACTTCTCCGTTCGCCTGTTCATACTCAGACCAAAGCTGTGGTTGTGGGGGATGCCTGTATTGATCGTTGCGGAGCCATTGACGCCCTTGCGCTCTTCCTTTTTGATGACAATATTAATAATGCCCGCGGTGCCTTCTGCTTCGTATTTCGCTGAAGGATTGGTGATGACTTCGATTTTTTCGATCATATCTGCAGTGATGGTCCCCAAGGCATTGCCTTGCTCGCTGGCAATCACAGAGGGCTTTCCATTGATAAGAATTTGTACGCCATTACTACCTCGCAGACTCACTTCTCCTTCTATGTTGACATTCACAGAAGGAACATTATTCAAAATATCCAATGCGCTGGCTCCCGTACTACTGAGGTCTTTACCCACATTGAAAACGCGTTTATCGAGTTTGAATTCGGTTTGGGACTTTTCGGCGCGGACCAATACTTCATCCAGGGTTTCGCCATCTTCTTTTAAGCTGATAGTTCCCAGGTTAATTTGTCCCTTATCCATGCTAAAATCCTCAATTCTCTGGGTACTCAGGCCGATAAAGCTGATTTCTATATAAAAATTGCGGGCTTGGGTTTTTAGCTCAAAACTTCCCTCTAGATCGGTAGTCGTCCCAGCGATGGTTTGCTCAGTTTCCTTATCCGCGATGAGGACGGTAGCAAATTCTACAGCTTTGTCGCTGCTATTTTCTATTACCTTTCCGCGAATCACTATCTCAGGTTTTTGAGCGAATAGGGACAGATGGAAGAGGCAGGTCAGTAGCACAAAAGCAATTTGGAGTGGGTAGAACTTCCGATTCATAGGTATCTCAATTTGTTAAATGGTGTTTAGGACGAATAAATAATAAGCTTTTGGCAAAATTGATACAGGCTTACCCTTCATTCACGGACTGAGCCAATTCACTCCGAGAAACTGCCCGCAGTATTTAATGATGATTAGCACATAAAATCTTATTACAGGATATTAAATGGTGATACAAAGAATATGTTTTCATAGGAAAGACAAAAATACTTTCTTTGAACAGCAGAAGTTTCCCTGTCAACGACAGCATAGCCGTAGATCGTAAGGAATTGGCCGTTGAGGGGAAAGATTGTGGCGTTGACCAGAAGGGGTTTTTCAATACAGTGCTAAAAGCCTATTTTTAAGACCATGACCCAAATGCTTCATTCGGTATCAGCACCTTACAAGGAGGTGATTTTCCAAATCGTCTTGCATGCTTTGGTCTTTCTATTTTATTCTTTTGATAAGTCAGACCCACAGATTAAGCTCTATCAGTTGGGTTTTTTCCTGAATTATGCTTTTGTCGCTTTTGTAATCAATTATTTGTTTTTGCCGCGTTTTTACTACCGCAAAAAGCCTTTGCTCTTTTTTGCTTGTGTGGCCCTAGCGCTCTTATTTGCCATTTTGATGGAGGAATTTGTGGTGGAGCGCATCTTTTTCCCAGATACGCGCGGTCGCGTTTTTTACGGTTTCTTTTTTACCCTGCTGGATGTCTTACCCATCATTGTAATTTTGTCGGGTTTTAAATTCGCTTGGGATGCTTTGGGTAAGCAAAGCGAAGTAGACCAACTAAAAGCGGCAGTGAAGGAGAGTGAGCTACAGTTTTTAAAATCGCAAAAAATGAGGATTGATTTGCGA
>JBCBDH010000400.1:0-6287 GCA_038529855.1 Bacteroidota bacterium
TGAGTAATGGACGATTAGTTGAATGGGGAAAATTAATTCATTTATTTTTCGCAGTAAAGATAAACAAAGCCATTGGTTTCTTTGGTTTTTATGCCAGGGGTCCATAGGCTTTGTTTATCTTTACTGCGAAAAATAAATGAATTAATTTTCCCCATTCAACTAATCGTCCATTACTCAAATTATGATGAAATATAAAATTATTTATGCCCTTCTCTTGGTGCTATTGAGTACTTCGCTATTTGGCCAAAAGATGGAGGCTTTTAAGATTTACAATAGCAAGGGTAAGAAAGTATCCTACAAGAAACTTTTGAAGAAGATTAAAAACAAAGACATCGTTCTCTTTGGCGAATACCACAATAACCCAATTTCGCACTGGCTACAATACGAATTGGCGGAAGATTTATTGGAAGCAGGCCCTCTGGCTTTGGGAGCAGAAATGATCGAAACCGATAATCAAGAGGCGATGGATCAATACCTTAGCGGTGCTATTGACTATACGGGGTTGGATACCCTGGCGAGACTGTGGTCGAATTACGAAACCGACTATGCCCCTTTGGTCGACTTTGCCAAAGCGCATCAACTCGCCTTTATCGGAACCAATATCCCTCGAAGATATGCCAGTGATGTCTATCGAGAAGGAGGCTTTGAAGCACTTGATAAGTTGACGGATAAGGAAAAGGATTGGGTAGCTCCACTTCCCATTGCCTTTGACCCTGAATTGCCCCAATACAAAAATATATTGGCCATGATGGATGGGCATGGTAGTCCAGATTTGGTTAAAGCTCAAGCCATCAAAGATGCGACCATGGCTTATTTTATCTTGAAAAACTTTCAAAAGGGAACGACCTTTCTCCACCTCAATGGCGCCTACCATTCTGATTTTTATGAAGGTATTCTCTGGTATCTGAAAAGAGAAAAGGCTGATCTGGAATATGCGACCATTACAACGGTCAGTCAAGAAGATATTCATCGCTTGGAAAAAGAGAACAAGGGTAGAGCGGATTTTATCATTTGTGTAGATGAAGATATGACGAAAACCTATTGAGTATGAATGTACTGGAGGTAAAAGATCTTTCCAAATCCTACGATGGTCAGCAGTATGCCTTATCTGAATGTAGCTTTAGCTTAGCAGAGGGGAAGATACTAGCGATTGTGGGGCGAAGCGGAAGTGGTAAATCGACCTTGTTGCGCTTGATTGCTGGATTGGAGCGACCCAATCAGGGGAGTATAGTGATCAAGGAGCGAGTAGTGAGCGATGATGGGTATATTGCACCGCCGCAGGAAAGACAGGTTGGGCTGGTGATGCAGGAAGGCGCTTTATTTCCGCATTTGACCGTTGCGCAAAATATTGCTTTTGGTCTAAAGGAAAAGAAGGGAGCAGTGGTGGAGGCTTTGCTCAAAAAAATTAAAATGCCCGATTATGCCAAACGCTATCCCAGTGAATTGAGCGGTGGGGAACAACAAAGGGTCGCACTGGCCCGTACGCTGGCCATGAACCCAGAGCTACTATTGCTAGATGAGCCATTTAGCAGTTTGGATGCTGGGCTTAAAACCAACCTTCGACAGGAAATTCATCGCATTATCAAAGAAATTGGCAAGTCGATGATTTTTATCACACACGACATCTACGACGCCATTGATATTGCCGACGAGATCATTTTTTTGCAAGATGGACGGATCATTCGACATTGCCCAATTGAAGCCATTTTTGAAGCCATCGAAAATGAGGCGATCCAAAAGAATATGCTGCAACTAAAGCAAAGCGCGGAGCGCATTCTGTCAGTAATTCCTCCAAAGTAAAAGGACGGCTTATTGAATCATAAAGAAATAAAAAATGGATAACCCCGCCATATTCAAGGCAGAAAGAGCAGATGGCTATGATGGCTTTATAAAAGACTGGGTTCCACAATATGCTTACTTGCTCCAATTGCTGCCAAAGCTTTTGGGAAAAGCCCCAGATGCGCATAGCAATCAACTCTTGGTAGTGGGTTTTGGAACGGGGAATGAGATCAAGGCGATGGTGGATGCAAAGTTGGCTTGGAAAATAACGGGTGTCGATCCTTCGCCTGATATGGTTCGTCAGGCTAGAGAAAAACTAAGTGCCTATCCCAATATTCGACTGCTTGATGGTCGGGTAGGGGATTTGGAGCCTGGTGAAAAATTCGATGCGGCTACTTTAATATTGGTCCTACATTTTATCCCTGATGACGGGGCCAAACTCGATTTATTGCAACATTTAGCAAAGCGCCTAAAGCCAGGCGCTCCTTTAATCCTAATGGATATTTTTGGGACGTCGCAGGAAATGAAGCATAATTTGGCCATCCTGCGAAGCATGCTCCCCCCTGATTTGGATATTCCGACTGTCAATAACCGTTTGCAAAACCTTCCTCAACGCATTCAATTCATTTCGGAGAATCGTCTGATTGACTTGATGCTTGAGGCGGGTTTTTTAGCTCCAGTCCGCTTTTTCCAAATGGCGATTTACGGAGCTTGGATGGCTCGTAAAAAGTAATCCTAAATAAATTTCTCCTCCACATCTCCTCTAATTTGAAAGGTGCCTGACAAATAATTCCTAAGCCTTTCTGCTATCTCCACTCCTGATGTACAGCCGACAAAACTTGGGCTGAAAAACTGACTTTTTTGTTCAAACTTGTTGTCATAATCGGAAATCTACCTAAAGTTGATCACTACAAACTTTTAAGATGAAAAAATTAAGCCCTCTTGCATTTTTCCTGTTTTGTGCTCTCTTGCTCACCGCTCAAAATGATACTTGGATGCACAAAGTAGACGGTGTGCTATTGGATCGAACGGCTAATGGCGAAAGCACGGAATTTCTACTCGTCTTATCCAAAAAAGCAGACCTGTCAGCGGCTCATCAGCTTTCAACTAAGGAGGAAAAAGCCATATACGTCTATCAGCAACTTCGCCAAACGGCTCAGGAATCCCAAAAGCCTCTGCTTCAATTGCTCGACCAAATCCAAGCGCCCTATCAATCTCTGCTGATTGCAAATGTGATTAAAACACAGGGTAACCGCACACTTTTACAAAGATTGGCCAAACGAGCAGATGTAGCGAAGGTATTGGATAATCCCAGCATTCGTATGGAAGGACCAGTAGAGCAGATGGCGAGTGGTTCTCGTGCTGTAGAGTGGGGGATCGAAAAGGTCAATGCAGATGAGGTATGGGCGATGGGCTATCGCGGAGCTGGCGTTACGGTAGGCGGGCAGGATACGGGCTACGAATGGGAGCATCCAGCATTGAAAGCGCAGTATAGGGGCTATGATGCTATAGCGGATACGGCCGATCACAATTACCACTGGCACGATGCTATTCACGAGCTCAACCCACTAAATAATGACCAAAACTCTGATCCCAATAATAATCCTTGCGGATTGGATTCAACGGTGCCTTGTGATGATAATAATCATGGGACACATACGATGGGGACGATGATTGGTGTGGATGGAGAAAATGAGATTGGGGTAGCGCCAGAGGCAGATTGGTGTGCTTGCCGAAATATGGAAAGAGGCTGGGGAACGCCTTTTACTTATCTCGAATGTTTTGAGTGGTTTTTAGCCCCAACAGATTTGAATGATGAAAATCCAGATCCAACCAGAGCGCCCCATGTCATTGCGAACTCTTGGAGTTGTCCTGAGATGGAGGGTTGCAATCCCAGTAATTTTGATCTGCTCAATACGGCAGTGGTCAATCTCAAAACAGCGGGTACGGTCGTGGTGGTGTCTGCAGGGAATGCGGGCAGTTCTTGTAGTACGGTGAGTACGCCAGCGGCTATTTTTGAAGCGAGTTTTAGTGTTGGTGCGACCAATAGCAGTGATACGATTGCTGGATTTAGTAGCAGAGGGCCAGTGCTGGTGGACAATAGTGGACGGATGAAGCCCAATGTAAGTGCGCCTGGTGTAGGGGTGCGTTCTGCGATTCGCGGAGGGGGTTATGCTAGCTTTTCAGGGACGAGTATGGCTGGGCCGCATGTGGCTGGAGTAGTGGCTTTAATGATTTCTGCAAATCCTGATTTAGCGGGGCAGGTGGAGCAGATTGAAACCATCTTGGAGCAAACGGCGCTTGGCTTGACGACAGATCAGGAATGTGGTGGTGTGGCTGGAACGACGATTCCCAATCATACCTATGGTCATGGGCGGATTGATGCTTTGGCAGCGGTAGAAGAGGCGCTTTCATTGATAACAACTTCCACAGAAGAGTCTACTTTTGCACAGCAGATCAAGGTTTTTCCCAATCCTTTTTCCAATGCGCTTTATTTGGAAGTGAGGGATTGGACGGGTGATTTTAATTTGGAGCTTACAGACATCAATGGCCGCTTAATCTTTCAGCGCAAATTGGAAGTCTTTGGCGGAGAGCGATTTGATTTACCATTGGGAGATTTATCTACTGGGATTTATTTTTATCGTGTTTTGGCGGTAGATCAAGTCCTTGTTGGAAAGATCATTAAAGAATAAGGTATTATTTAAGCTGGGTTTTAAACCGTTTGGAGAGGGCTCTTAGGACTTTGTTTGTATATTGGGCCGCATTGGAAGAGAGCGAAGCGAGAGGGTATGGTGCTGTACAGATTGAGCTCATTTTCCAAAAAAATCTTCTGCATGCGAGCTAAAACCTGGCTTAGATTCAATAAGGGGGCATCATTTCCATATGTAGGGGTGATTCTCTTTGTCTTTGTGGTCAATTTTGTCCAGCACCTTCCCTATCTCCAAATGGATATTCAAGGAAAGCACGCTTGGCGGCAGACCCAAACCATGTGGAATATCCGCAACTTTACTCGCCACGATGCCAATATCCTCAATCCCAGAGTCAGCCATTTTAATCAAGGAAGAAATATTTATCGCTACGAATTCCCAGTGATGCAATGGAGTATTGGGATGTTGCAGCGTCTATTTGGCGAACACATTTTATTGGTGCGTTTGCTGCTATTTTGTATTGTGCTTTCGACTTGTTTGGGTATGTATTATTTGTGTAAGCTGTGGACGGGCGATGCTTTTACCGCTTTTGTTACTGCTGTCTTATTTCAATACGCCCCGCTGTTTTATTTCTACACCATCAATGTGCTACCAGATAATTTAGCCTTATGTGGGGCGGTCTTTTACCTGTATTTTTATCTGAAATTTACCAAGACAGCGCAGCTCAAACATTTGATCTTATCGAGTCTTTTTTTGTTGTTAGCTACCTTAGCCAAATTGCCTTTTCTTCTTTTTTCCATCGTGAGTATTAGTTTTTTCGTAGTATCAATCTTTCAAAGCAGAAAGACCTTTGGAAAGCAGGTGGGCTATGCGGCCATTCAATTGGCGATTGTCTTTCCAGCTTTGCTTTGGTACGCTTGGGTCATGCCAGGGTGGGGGTCTAATCCTATATTGAAAGGGGTTTTTGATGGGGGCTTATTTAATGAAAGCAATTGGCAAATTCTCAAGTACCACATTCGGGAAACCTTTCTACAAAGTATGCAAACCTTTCCCCTTTGGCTGATTTTTGTGGTGGGGGCCTTCCAAATCCTAAAAACTTTTAAGGAGCATCATTGGCTGTATGCCTACATTGCTATGACCCTATTGTACTTCATTTTAGAAATATCACCTATTGGCTTTGTACACGATTATTACCTGATGCCTTTTTTGCCTTGGGTGTATTTGGTCATGGCACAAGGAGTACAGTTCCTTTCAAGGATTCATCCCTATGTTCGAGTTGCGCTGATTGGGCTAATGCTCTTTTGTATCTTCTACAATCCGCGCGTCATGGCTCATTATTGGAGTCAAGAGGAAACCTATATCAATAACGATCTTTTCAAATATCGAGAGGAATTAATTGCCGCCGCCCCAATGGAGGCTAAGTGCATTATTTTAAACGACGTCTCTTTATTCAACTTCAGCTATATGATCGATAAGCGCGGCTATATCTTTTACAACGATGGCTTAAAGTTTGGTTGGATAAAAGATATGATCAACAATAAGGGTGCTGAATATCTCTACTCTGATTCCGAAAAAATCAATAAGGACCCAAAACTAGCTGATTACGTCGAGCGTCTTGTATTAGATGCTGGCAGTATACAGGTGTACGAGCTAAAGGAGCGGATAGAAGAATAGCATCACCACAAGCTAGAAATATGAAGCCATACGAACTAAAAGGCGGCGCAAGAATAGGACACATCAATGCGACTTATCCCTTTGCCAAACTGACGGTAAAAAAAGATGTACTAGAGTTGAATGCTACCATCATTGGAAAACTGGTCTTTTCTCCATCAGATGTCATTGCCATCGAACCCTATAGGC
>JBCBDH010000401.1:0-6265 GCA_038529855.1 Bacteroidota bacterium
AGCGATCTGAATGAGGGGAATATTAGTTCAGTAGCCATTGCTGATCGAGAATTTTTTCTGGGTCCCAAACGCAGTAATTTACCCGAGCTGGTTCCAATCCAAAATTCTCGATCAGCAATGGCTACTGAACTAATATTCCCCTCATTCAGATCGCTAATCCAATCGCCTTCATAACCATAATCTCGTGGCTGAAGATGATAGACATCCCCAAAATTGACCAGTAAATCTTTATCCTGCCCTATGGCAATACCGTTTACATTACTATTGGGAATATTGCCAATGGTTTCAAAAAAGCGCTTTTGCAGGATACCAAAACCCTCTGACGAACAAATCAATAATTGCCCTTCCCTGCTCCATTCAATCTGGTGGATATTTTTGAAAGGCAATTCATCCACTCTATTGGGATCATTATTGCTGTAGATAGGTACAAAATTCCGACTGGAAGGATCATTTCTGGGAAATAGATACAAGCCTTTTTCTTCAATACCCAAATAAATATTATTCTCTTGATCTGCTGCTATGGCCGTAATTACACCCTCTGGTGAAGAATAGGATCGACTACCAATAATGCGTTTTCCATCCTTTGATAGCGATAGGTTATACAACTTTTCACCACCTACCCAAAGATTTTGACCAATAAAATGCAAGGCATCAATTCTCTTAAATCGCCTCATTCGAATAAGGCTATCCAGGGCATAATCATAGCGATATAGCAATCCCGATTTGCCCCCTAGCCAAACTTGTCCATCTGGCGAACTGGCCAAAGAAACCATTGCAGGCTCCTCCCCTATTCTTTGGTCCACTTGCCATTTTAATATATCACCAAGCCCAATCAGCAAAACCTCGCCATTGGCCTGACTCAACCACAATTGGTCGCTATCATCTAGCAATAGTTGGTTGGGATAATAAAGCGCTTTTTCATCATTGGGATCAATAGAAGCGCGTTCCATCAGTTCAACCCGTCCAGAGTCCACGGCGGGAAATATTTGACTCAGCCCCGCATCATGGCTATACCAAATACTCGATCCAATGGATTGAAAGTAGCGACCATACTGACTGGGCACCTGCTCAGAATAAGTCTGGAAACGCTGCCCATCGAAACGCAGCAGGCCATTATCGCTTGCCAACCATAAGAAACCAAAAGTATCTTGAACGACATGTCGTACTACATTAGAAGGCAGGCCACTATCCTCATCATAGGCCATTACATGGAAATGCTGTGCAGGAAGGACAACAACTCCCCAGATAGTAATCCCTATAAAAAGAAAAAATAAGCGCATGATGGACGAGTGCTACATTTTGATTTGTACAAAATAGTAAAAAGGATTGGATTTTTTGGATAGGTCCTACTTTTGGAATGAGCATGGCTTTTTCTACCTTTATGCCGTCAAATCAAATGAGACAAACATGCTCACAGCCATCTCTCCAATCGACGGGCGTTATCACGAGAAAACCAAGGAACTTTCCGCCTTTTTTTCTGAATATGCCTTGATCAAATATAGGGTCTTTGTAGAAATCCAATATTTTATTGCCCTTTGCCAGCACCCCTTACCCCAACTCGAACATTTTGACTTGGATAAGGTTGATTTGCTCAATGGCATTTTCGAAAATTTCAACCTCACAGATGCCCTGGACATCAAAAAGATCGAAAAAACCACCAACCACGATGTCAAAGCCGTAGAGTACTTTCTCAAAAATCAATTCGATCGTTTGCAGATTGGCGATTATAAGGAATTCATTCATTTTGGATTGACTTCGCAAGATGTCAATAATACAGCGACGCCTCTTTTGATGAAGCATGCCATGGATGAGGTTTATTATCCTGCGATTCAAAAAGTGCGGACGGCATTACAGGAAATTGCTGCAGAGTGGTCAGGCATTCCCATGCTGGCTCGCACCCATGGTCAGCCCGCTTCTCCCACCCTTTTGGGTAAGGAGATACGCGTATTTATAGAACGACTAGACAATCAGCTGGCCCTGCTCAAACAGGTGCCTTATAGAGCAAAGTTTGGAGGAGCTACAGGTAATTTTAATGCGCACTACGTCGCTTACCCCTCTATCAACTGGAATCAATTTGGCGATCACTTCGTTGGCGAATACCTGGGCTTAAGCCGTTTGCAACACACCACCCAAATTGCCCATTACGACAATTTCGCTGCCCTATTCCAAGGCATCATGCGCATCAATACCCTACTCATCGACTTTTGTCGCGACATATGGACCTACATTTCTATGGACTATTTTCGCCAAAAGGTGATTGCAGGAGAGGTGGGTTCTTCAGCAATGCCGCATAAGGTCAATCCAATTGATTTTGAAAATGCAGAGGGAAATTTGGGAATTGCCAATGCGCTGTTTGAGCATTTGGCCAATAAGCTCCCTATCTCTCGCTTGCAAAGAGATCTAACGGATAGTACGGTGCTGAGAAATGTGGGCGTCCCTATGGCCCATAGCCTTATTGCACTCAAATCCATCCTTAGAGGTCTAGGTAAATTATTGCTCAACGAAAATAAATTAAAAGAAGACTTGGAGAACAACTGGATGGTCGTTTCTGAAGCCATTCAAAATATACTGCGGAGGGAAGGATATGAGCAACCCTATGAAGCCCTGAAGGCCCTGACGCGTGGAAAGGGCAGAGTGACACAGGAAGACATCCATCAGTTTATTGATGGCTTGGCAATCAGTCCAATTATTCGCGAGGAACTAAAACTGATTACGCCGCATAATTATATTGGAGTGGGTTAGCCCACTGAGCTAATTGCTAGTCAATAGCTTTTTGATGACATCCACCATTCTACCTTTACCAGAATCTACCGTAGAATTATAGGCCACCTTGCCCATTTGATCTACCAGAAAAATAGCAGGCAAGCGCTTGACTTTATAGCGCAAGGCAATAGGCGACTGATAAACGGCGGCAGAGGCACTGTTTAAATGCCTACCTGGAAATTGCTGCTGTCGAACCATTCGCCGCCAAGCCTCCACATCCTTATCGAGCGAAATGTACAAAAAGGTAACCGCCTGATCTTTAAACTGCTTTTTCCACTGCTGGCTATTTCGCATATGATGTATGCAGGGCGCACACCAGCTCGCCCAAAAATCCAGATAAACAACCTGCCCCTTGAAATCAGCCAGCGACACCTCTTGGCCATCAATATCTGTTAATTTAAAATCAGGTGCTGGCGCTCCATCAACCAAGCCTCTCGCGTCATTATAAACCAAACGAAGTACATTATTGTATTGCTCATTTTCACAAGTATCCATAAAGGTTTTGATACTGGACCCCAGCTCTTGCGTCTTTCCACGACGACACATCATTGTATAGTGCCTAGCCGTATAAAAATCCAATACCTCTCCTGACAAAAAATGTTGTCCCAATTTCAAGACTTCCCAATCGCGAAAGGCTTCTTGTTCACTTTGATGGTCAAAAAACTGCTTGAGATAATAGGTATAATACTTATTGGGAAGAACCCCCGTCTGCTGAATCGGAATTTCCTTGGTGAACTGATAGTAGGCATCTGGAAGCGACATGGGAATCTCCATATCCTGATGCATGGGATATTCCCAGGGATAATTCATCAAATGATAGGCGTACCAATAGTCAATGTCTGCCTTGGCCCAGTGAATAAATTCCTTGGACAAAGGCTGCTTTTGGCTGTAGCGCTCCAAATGGTCCAATTGGTCCTGCCGAACTTTTTGCATAAAGCCTTGAAAGGTGGAAGGGGCCACCTTTTTCATTTTGGCGCGTACCCTTTTTTCTAAATTCGGAAAAGCTAATTTCTTGGCGCAGAAATAGTTTTGTTGGTCGCTTCCCTTACCAGAAAAGCGAAGACTGCCCAAGAAATGTTCAGGTGAGAAATCAAAGGAAAGTTCATCGCCAGGCATCATCCAAATATCTACCTGTTCGTCTCCATAAGCCAAATACCCCGTCATCGAATGAGTCAGTTGCAGTTCAATGGATGCTTGTTGATCATTAAAAGTATACTCGCGTTCTCGAAATAAAATGGGATCAGAGTAGAGGACTAGCTTAAGGGTTTGGCTAAGTGGAGCAGTAGCGGAGCATTTTAGGGCGGAGGGGGTGGCTATTGGGTCTAAAGCGGGGGGAGCGATGTGGAGATAGGAGGAGCTGGGATTAGGCGCTGGTTGGGTTGCTTTGATTTGGGGAGCAGCCTTGGGCTTATTTTGCTCAGCGCCTTTTTGGATTTGTATGCTTGCAATGACCGCAGTTTCTTCATGGACGGGAGACAGACTGGGATAAGCGCTATTGGAGCGCTTATTTTTGTTTTGAGCCAGCCGCCCAGTTTGGGTTTTGCTGATAATACGAGGCTCTTTGAGTAGGCGGTAGATCGTCGCTCCATAGATGGGTCGCTCTTTGGGGGCTTCTTGGGCCAGGGCTTCTTCGTAGGCCGTAGCGACCCCTAGTCGATAACTTTCAATGGGACAAAAAGCCTCAAAGGATTTCACCAATTGTTCGACTGAATCAGTAGGTAAAACATGAATATTCCAATACAATTCATTGGCCATGCTATAGTATAAGGCATGGCCTTTTAGCTGTTGAGGCGCTTTATTGATGGTCGCTAAGCTGGGACTTATCGTCATCTCTTCCTCCACTCGAATGCCTGCTCCTGGCACCCAACCCACAATTCCTTCCTCCGTTCGCACCTTAAACCAATAGCCCTCGTGCAGCACATTTCGAATCAATACCTTGGCCGTCTTTGCTGACCGCTCATTGAGGTAAATCAAGCGTTGTCCCGCTTTGACCTCTGCCAGAAATTCCCCTTGATTAGCTTGAGATAGCACTAAAATACTAGGTGCCGTAACGATGGCATTGGCAGATTGATGGGCCAGTGCTTTGGGTGGGTCTTTCATCAATTGTTGATACTCCTCCAAAAAATAGAGGTAGTAGACATTATTCAAAGCCTTATCATTGCTCAGTAAAACCTGATTCAAAAAACTGTAGTACTGCGAATAGGTGGGACTAGCCTTTGATAAGCCATTGGAAACAGCGTGTTCGAGTGGATAACGCAACAAATGATATGCCCACCAATAATTGATCTCTGAAAAGGCATAATGCCGAAAGGCAGGGCTAAATGTTTTTTTCTCCCGCTCCGTATACGTTTGATAAAAGCGCTTCTTTTGGTCGTGCAAAGCATCCATAAAACGTCGAAAATCAAAAGCATTGCGATTGATCATTTCGTATTGGATGTAGTCTTCATCCCATTGGCCAAATTGCTGTTGGAAAGCCCATAAAAAACGATTGTGTGATTGACCAATACCCATAAATTGGACCTGTTCAAAAATGCGATCATCAGAAAAATTGATCCATAAACTATCGCCAGGCGCTACAAAAAGGGCTTGCTCTTTTCCTTTGTACAATAAACTCACTGGACAAGCTTCCACCAATTGAAACTGCATAGAAAAAGTAGAGGCTGAATCTATTGGCACCTTAAATACTTCTTCTTCCAGTGAAATAAAATCGCGATAAAAACGGAGACTGATAAACTGCCCTGCTCCTCCTGAAACTGTTCCTTGGATATGAGTAATGGTCTGAAGAGAATTGGGCTGGGCAAGCACGAAGAAATTAGGGGTAAATGCAAAACAGCAGATACCTAGCAGTAGCTTTACGATGTGAATGATTAGCGGTTTCACCTCTGTCTTTCTTCTCAGTAAACAGACAAATCAATGCAACAGGTTTTTCGTTTTGTGGCTAATCGCAGTAGCAAAAATAGTCGCTCGATTAATATTCAAAACGCCCATATGGGCTTTCGATAATGACTTCTTCTTTCTCACTGGCTTCTACACGGCCAATGATTCGAGCGGGAATGTTAAAAGCCGCTGCCGCTTCAATGACAGCCGCTGCCGCTGATTCAGGCAGATATACTTCTAGTCGATGCCCCATATTAAAGACCTGATACATCTCCTTCCAGTCTGTACCTGATTGATCTTGGATCATTTGGAAAAGTGGTGGGGTATCAAATAATTGATCCTTAATGATTCTTCTTTGCTGAACAAACTTGGAGACCTTGGTCTGCCCACCTCCTGTGCAGTGAATCATGCCATTGATGGCAGCGCGATGGGTTGATAATAGTCGCTGTAAAACGGGTAAATAGGTGCGTGTAGGTGATAAAATGACTTGCCCCACATCCAATAGCTGACCGTCAACCTCAAAAGGATCCGTCAGTTTTTTCATCCCTACATAACAAACCTCAGTAGGCATAGCGGGATCAAAACTCTCGGGATAATTCTCTGCGTATTCATAATTCAATACATC
>JBCBDH010000402.1:0-6264 GCA_038529855.1 Bacteroidota bacterium
CACAAAGGGCGACAAAAGCAAAGACCATCAGTACCATCAGAAGTACCTTTTGAGGTCTAAACCGCCTTTTATTTATCTTGCTGTACATGACCTTGCGTTTTTATCGATACAAAGATCGCAATTAATAATCTAAAAATTCCCGATACAAGCCATCCAGTCTCTTGCGCAGATGCTGCACCGCATAGCGTTTTCTGGAAATCAGGGTTTTGATATTTTCTCCAGTTCGATCGGCAATTTCCTGAAAGGTTTGATCCTCTAGTTCATTCCAAACAAATACATTTCGTTGATTTTCAGGTAGTTCCTCTAAGGCATCAAATAGCGCTTCCCAAAATACTTCCTTGAGGTTTTCCATCTCTGGCGTTGGCGTATCTGCCATCAAGATATCCTTGAGGTGTAAATCGCCTTCTTCATTTTCGTAGGCCATATCCTCGATCAAATCGGGCCGCTGTTTTCGATAACTGTCCGTAACCTTATTCCGCGCCACTCGAAATAACCAGCCGCTGACCTGCTCAATGGAGTCAATGTCTACAATCTTGCTAAATTGAAACCAGACTTCTTGTAGAATATCTTCAGCATCAGCATTATTGGGCACTTTGCTTCGAATAAACCGAAACAATCGGCGATTGTATTCGCCTATGATTCCACTTATGGTATTTTCTCTTTCTTTCGCCATTAGCAATGACATCCAATCGTCTTTTTACTATAGTAGACGAATGAAAGTTGAAATTACTTTAAAAAAGTGCAAATTTCTAATTAGACCGCTTCGCTGTGGGTGGCTTCTCGGACTGACTTGCCGTCAGTCCGAGAATGAGCGTAGCCAAAAAACAAGAGGCGCTCCCAAAACTGAGAACGCCTCTTACCAGACTAATACAATAGCCTAAACTTCGTTAAAAACACTCAACTAATTACTGCAATATCACTCGCCCACTAAATACCTTTTCGGCATGCTTAACGCGAACCAGATAGATACCCTTAGCTAAATCAGCCACATTGATCACCTGCTGCTGGCCAGCATCCAAATCAAGCTGGCGGACCAAGCGACCTTGCGTATCCATGATATTGAGCTCTACATCGCCTTGTACGGGCTCTAGCCATTCCAAAACGACCTGATCTTGAGCAGGATTGGGGTATAGGCGAGCAGCACTGCCCAATTCGAGGTCTTGTGTACTGACTGGACTGACAGCCGCAATGACAGGAACGCGCTCGCTGGCACATTCTGCCGTTGGTTCGCGAACCTCCCAATCGTAAAAGTAGTAATAGTACTCATCTCCAAAATTGGAATCGTAAATGGTCATCAAACCAGGAATATCATAGGGATAGCTAACGCCATCATTACTGCGTTGTAGCCTTGGACTTTCAAAACCAAATAGACTCAAATTATTATCTCCGTTGGTAGTAATGGAGTAGCGGCCAGGTTGCAGTTGGAAGTCCAGATTGATGCGATTGGCCCCTTCTGGGATATCAATAGTGCGAGACTCTACAAAATTCCCTTGCCCATCAAATAACTCGATGATTCGCTCGCCAGCAAGATCTGTATAAACCAAAGTAGACAATAGGCGACAAGGCTTGAATACCTGAAATAGCATAACGCCATTGAAGTCAGAGCCAGAGTATTGGCTTGAACCAATATGCTCGCTCAAACCACCAAACTGATTGCCATTACCAACGATGTTTACATCTTCTACATAGAAAGTCGTTGTCTCTTCCACAGTAGGCATATAGGTATCTCCTTCAAATAGTAAATTACCGCCTGTTTCCTCATCATACCAGCGAGGATTGGCTCCAGTAGCGGTCAAGGTAGCTACGCCTGGGCCAGGAATTTCATCTCCAGTGGTCATTGGTGCACTGGCAATTGGCACTTCTTCTACCGTAACTTCCGCAGAGGTAAAATCATCACAAACTCCTTCATTGACAACTGTAAATGTACCTGATTCTCCAATAGTGATGCTTTCGCCAGTGGCGCCATTCGACCAAGTGTAAACACTCCCTTCAGTCGCTGTCAAAGTAACAGAACCCCCTTCACAGAAAATCAAATCGCCATCCGCCACAATAATGGGTGTTTCATCAGGACTCAATTGCAAGGTAATCGTCTCAGAACGACCAAAACAACCCTCGCTATCTCCTACAAAAACAAAGTAGCTGCCAGGCTCATCTACCGTAATACTTTGACTGGTCTCGCCATTGGACCATTGGTAAGTGTCGCCCTCTGTAGCAGATAGTGTAACACTCTCTCCATCACAGAAAACCAAGCCACCACTCACGAGCTGAATCTCAACATCTTCCACAACACATTCTACCTCTTTGATCTCAATAAATTCGTTGATGGGTGGATTATCGATAGACTGAACGATGCCAGATGGCCAACGGATCAATACGCGGTCAATAGCAGTAGCTTGTCCCAATCCAAAATGTGATTTGTGTGAATTGGTAATACCATAGCTCTCTCCCGCTCTTACTTCGCGCACCTGAACGCCCCAGTCGCCATAAATCTCTATGCGAGCGCCAATACCATTGATATTGCTCAGCGTACCTTCGAGCATGAAGCTGACAAAATTATTATCATTACCATCATTGATAAAGAGAGCATCCTCGATATTGCTAGGTCCATTGAATAGATTGGCGTATCCTGCATAGACATCTAAAAAACCGTCGTGGTTCAAGTCGCCAATGGCATAGGATTCCATCTCTAAACCCTGGCCACTTAGCTTATCCAAAAGGGTAAAGGTCTTATCTCCATTATTGTGATAAAGAAACTCTTCGGTTCCAGATACCAAAAGATCGACAAAACCATCATTGTCAAAATCGCGCATTACGCCTTGAATAGGCAGACCACCAATATCAATTCCACTATCATCAGTGATGTCTGTAAAATGCCCTGTACCATCGTTTTCGAGTAGTTGAGAACGAAAGTCGTGATTGGTGATAAAACAATCTAAATCACCATCATTGTCAATATCCTGAAAATCAGCCGTCCAGGACTGATAGCCGATCTTTAAGCCAAATTCGTCAGCCTGTTCGGTATAATTATTATTGCCATCATTGACAAAAAGGGCATTGATGCGGCGCGGATCAGTTTGATCGCTTACCCCTTGGCGGCATTTAGCAATGTACAAATCTACATCTCCGTCATTATCAAAATCAGTCCAAATACTGCCATAGTTGCCTGAATTATCAGAAGAAGGCGTTGTAGACATATCAATCCACTCATCAGCTTCTATAAAGCCTCCTAAGCCATCATTGGCCCAAATGCGGCTTTCGGCATCATCGTGACAACCAAAGGCATCGACAAAGCCGTCATTATCAATATCAACAAAATTAGACCCTTGTAAAAATAGAGAAGGGCCTGGTAGTGGATCGGATTTGTACTCCCCTTCAGATTCATCGAATTTGATCACTCGCATGCCATCATAAGCACCACCTGCCATCACATCACAGCGACCATCGTGATCGATATCAGCAACAGCTATACTCCACTGGCCATCATTGGATACAGGGCCAAATTCATAGGTTTCAAAAGTATTACCAGGTCTTTGGTATTCGATGAATAAATTGCGCGCATTGTTGAGGTGAACGATATCATCGAGTGAATCCCCGTCCATATCTACAACAGCCATCGCTACCCCACTGTGAAAGTCTGTATTATTGAGCCAATCGGTTCGATCAGTAAAAGATTGGGCGTAGGAAAACTGCCAGATCGCCAACTGCAGCATGACTACGAGAAAGAATGTTTTCTTAGCGTAATTTTTTTCATCATCATTTTGTTTTATCCTGGCCTTTGCAAGCAAAAAGGAAAGAGTTAAATAAAAATCGTTTAGTCGTTTTATAACATGAAAAAGTTAGAATCAACCCTAGCTTATTTGTTGTACTTTTGAATTAGTGATTTGGACTGCTCAAGCACTTTATTTTGAGTATAGCAAGATACTTTATTTAAAAGTGTCCGCCAAAACTGCTTTGGTAAACAGCGGGAATCTGACAATTCCTCCCATTATTTACTTACCTTAGTCACGATCGAAATCAATGATTGATCTGGCTCCCCAAATTTTTTCCATCACTTAACTACTATATCAATGTCCCGATTGCTACAACTAGTACTGCTTTTTGGCCTTTTTGTTCATTTTTCTTGTCAAAATAATACGCCACAAGCCCAAAATCAGGAAAGCGAGGGGGCTACTGAAGCAGCCAGCTCCTCCCCTGCCCCTAGCTTTAGTCCTCAATTACAAGTAAGGCTTCAGTGCGATCCAGCCGTCAATATCCAGGGGATGGATAAGCATCAATTGTGGATTCGGGCAGGTAGCCAAAAGACTCCTCTGCTGGCCTTAAATGCCTGCTCACCCATTCGCACTGCCGACTATGGCCAATACGGTATCCCCTCAGGAGCCCTTGCGGCAACGGGAGGCTGGTTTGCAGGTGGTGGGGATTATTTCTATGTCGAATCGACAGCAGAAGGGAGCTTTAATTGTTTTCAGGGTTGGATAGATGAAGGACAGCAAGGCAATGATTACCACTATAAAATCGTTATGCAATTGGATAAAGATGGAAAAGTATTGCCCCAATACAATCCTCGCCGTTTTGAAGGGGTCTATACTTTAGGCGGACAAGAGACTTCCTGGATGGTTTTGATCTATCCTTTCAAAGGGCTACTCAAAGGTTTCTTTTATGAAATCAAGGGTGGGCTACCTCCAAGTGATGCGATCAAAACTGGAACCGCCGATTTTAAGCAGACCAATATCGAACATATCTTACTCAATCCCTACGATCTGAGTTTTCAATCAGATTTGGGAGCAGGCTTTTTTAAGGAAGAGGCTGGAGGGCAGTATTCCATCAGCTTTAGCTCGAAAAAAAGCCAGCAGAATAAAGTCCTGACCTTGCGTATAGATGAGCGATACAATGAATAAACCTCCCAAACCGGGCATGAAAAAACAAAAAAGGCATCATCCGTTGATGATGCCTCGAATTCTAAGGAATATATGATATTATGACAGCATACGTTTTTTCTGCCCGGTTTTTCTATTGCTTCCAAATCTTTTCCGTCAAGACACTATCTTCACTCTGGAAAGCAATAAAATAAATCCCCATAGGCAGACCATACAAACTCAGGCTCGTACTCAATAGCCCAGTTCGCGAATTCAATTCAAAGGAGCGAATTAATTGCCCAGTCGCATTATACAATTGCATTTTGAGATCCTTTCTCCCAGGACCAAGCAAATTGATCTGTACTTCATCAGTTGTCGGATTGGGAAAGACCGAAATACCGACGAGATCTTCTACATTCTGTGTGGACAAAGGCGTACCAAAATCTTCTTCAAAACTAACCATACAATTTTCATCCACGCGAAAGCGCCAAAAGTGATCATAAATACATCCAGCAGTACAATCGCCCCAACTGTAGCGATAAACCAATTCTATATACTCATCATGCACCGAATAAGTAATATCTCTAGGACTCTCGCCAGCGACCAAATCTTCCACCCAATTGATAATGCCCTCTTCACCAGCCATCTCTAGGCCCAATGCCCGACTATTAATCGCTTGTTCTGTCTTCAGGCGCAACAAGACTTCATTTCCGCTAATGTGTGTAAAACTGGATACCTCCAATTCGTAAAGAAATAGTAGCGAATCAATAAATGTATTACCACTCAATCCAATATCCAATAAGCTACTGACCCAATCGTAAGACGTATCCACCATCAGCAAGACACTATTTACATTGGGATCGGCAAAGGCGTGGATATCGTAAATTTCGACAACGTCTTCGCGAGCATCCAATTCAACGGCATTATATACGGCCAGTAAGGCCCGCATCACACTATCTTGGATGTCCTGTACAATCTCAATAGCTGCTGTATCACCAATTTGGACTTCGTAGGTCCTTCTCAGGGCCAATTTGGCAGCATCGAATTCATATTTCGCCACAATGGAATCAGGCGCTTCACAAGAAGAAGCTACCCATTGTCCCGAGAGCATCAGTGGACTCGACCCAATTGAAAAAGCGATCAAAAGTTTTAATATCAGCTTCATATCCATTTAAAACTTTGCAAGATTATAGCGCATCGACAATTGCCAATACTGATGAGCATCGACGCGACGAATACCAAAGAAATCTGTTTTGGTATAATCCATCATACCATACTGATAGTGTAGCCCTAAACTCAAACGAGGAATAATCTGTACCCCCAAACCCATTGTAGCGGCAATATCCAACTGACGTATTCCTTCCTCAAAACTATCTGGTGTGGTGGGCCGTCCTATGTATTTAGGATCAAT
>JBCBDH010000403.1:0-6247 GCA_038529855.1 Bacteroidota bacterium
ACCAACCAAATTACCAAATACGATCCCAATTGATCGTGATAACCATAAATCGCAGCGCTGTAATTGCCCAAGATGTCTCGATTTTCCAGTTCTGTCCCATTGGGATCGTATTTGGTAATTTGGTTGGTGGCCTTCCAGTTTTGCGCTTGATCCGTGTAGGTGAAGAAAGGTTGTCGCCAATCAAAAACGGGCATACCATCAAAAGTACCATCGTTTTGTTGACTGATCGCTATGGTTCCACTGCTGGGTGCTGAAGGCAGGCGATCTTCTACGTAAGTATAAACTTCGCTGGGCCGCCAAATTCCCCGCTGACCACTTTCAAAGGCATTGCCTTCCTGATTGCAGCTCGCATCCAAAACGGGTTCCCAGTTATCGCAAAATTGAACGGCATTGGCATTGAGGACCTGATCAACTGTAGCAATGGGAATGCTTAGATCTTCATCCGCTATACCTGCTAATGGAACAGTGGCATTATTGGCTGGATTCAATAAACTGCGATTTTGGCTGGGGTCTTCCAAAGCGACAATCGTTCCCATACTGGCCGTAAGGTGATTTCTTCGACCAGAGCGGTAAAGGAAAAATTGGGCATTGCTGGGCGAGGTAATGGCTGATAAATCAGCTATGTCAAAAAATAATTCGTTGGTGGTGGTTTTGCGAATGAGCGTCGCCTTGGTTTTGGCCTCCATCAGCTGGTTATTGACCAAGCGAACAGCATCACCAGAATTTTGAACCACTTCCTCTTCGCTCCCCATATCGCCTACGATAAATTCATCCCCTTCCATCAGTGCATCATAAACGGCTGGATCAACCACCCCTTTAATACTCACCTCATATTCATCCACACAATTGTCTAGAGCTAGAATCTGCGCATTGAATCGCAAGCCCTGGTTTTGGTAGGCTGGCCCCATGCCATCATAAGCAAAATGGGCTGGAAGCGAATAACTAAAGACGGGATCATCAAAGCTGTTATTGACGCTGGTGAGGATAGGCTGCCCGCTCATTGGGTCAAAGGCCAAATTTTCTGTTACAACAGTTGATTGGCCATCAAAAGCTTGGACACTTTTCAAAACCCCAGAGCGACGAATAACCTTATTGGTCACGGCTGTGCGAACTTCTTTTTTATCCACCTGTACATCAGGCCATGGGACGGGAACAGGAACGGGTATGAGGAGTTGGAGAATATCTACATTTCCATCTATTCCCGCTCTAAAAGAGTTCATTTTGGAGTGGCGAGCATCCATAAATAATTCGCGGGTTACGCCTATTTCCTCTGTGTTACTTCCCGCTGCCTGTGCCACCGTTCGATCCAAATCTGCATGGATCACGCGAACTTCATTCTCCAAAGATCGTCTCAAGCGCTGCTGACGGCCCTGGGTGTATACTTCTTCCTTATCAAAATAATCATAAGCCACCCAGCGATCCGCTTGCTCACTGACTTCGCCATTGGCATATTGTGCATAGGTACTCACCCTTTTGGGCTTACCATGCATGTCATTCAACTCAATGGTGTAGCCTTGAGCACCGTAATAGGTATCGTCCGTTATCTTTCCAATAAAGGGGATAAAGAGGACATGAAAATTATTGTATTTGCTTGAAATGGGAGTCTCCTTAGTAATGACAGGAAAGTCCTTGGCCGTATAAAATTCATGGACGGTTTGACCGCTAGTGGCAAAGCCCGTTGGCAAATCAGCAGGCAAATCGCTTTGGATGCTTCCGCCATTGGCCCTTTGCAGCGCATAGTCAGCAGCCAAACTTTTCACCGTCACCTTGCTGTAACCTACTGAAGCGCCTGGATAATAAGATTCATTTACAGGATACTCAAAAGTGAGTAAATGATCCTCGCGCTTGCGCAAATCTTCGATGTAATTTTTGGCGTATTTCAATGCACTTTCATCATTCCCCATAGCGGGTTCATTCAAGGCAACCCCGCTGCTGATCAAGCGACCCGTAGGAATCTCTGTTTTGGTCTCTGAATCGTATTGGTACTCTTCCGTTGTGTAATCATAAATATTTCCATACACTGGCGTTTCCTCCTCCGCCCAATCGTCTTTAAAGGTGATTTTTTCAACGCGGATATTGCCCCCAAACTTTTTTCGATCTGGTGTTTGAAGTCGAATATGGCTTTTACTGAGATTGAGTTCTCGACCAAAATTTTTGGTTTTACAAGCGATGTAATAAGACTGGAAAGCAGTGAGGATATCTCGAAATTGACCACCCAATCTTTTGACCGCTTTTACGATGTCGTCATTTGATCCGTCAGGTTCTTGAAAACGTTCTTGATCGAGTAGTAAACTGGGGTTGTGCTGTTTGACAAATTGCCAGGCAGCAACCAGCATGGGATGATAATAGTCCCCTTTGATGGGAATGGGAAAATCTCGAAGTTGTAAATAGGCAATGGTGTATTCCCCACCCGTCTGACAAGTGGTGCAGGCATCATCAAATCCAAAGTCTTCAATATCAACATAACCAGCGACATCTTCTGAGATATTATTATTAGCCACATCCACATTGATCCTGAAATACATTTGTGGATAGGGTTTTTCCTGATGGTTTCTTTTTTGTTGGTGTAAATCGTTAATATATTGCTGTGCCAGTATTTCGCGATCAGTACCCTGCCCTGGATTGGTGGCATCTCTGGGGATGGCTTGTTCTAGTTCAAAGTAAATGCGGCGATCTTCAGGGCTCAGATTTTTACCTTTAGGTAATTGATTATTAATTCCCGTTTCTGGGCTACCAATGCTGTAGATGTTAAATAGTTGACCAGCCACTCGATCTTGCAAATAAGCGTAGTGATCGCGTCCAGCCTCCACTTCAATGGCAGCGCCAGAGGGCAAGTGGATTTTATTGAGATGCCAAACGGAGATCTGGTTTTTCAGATCGCTTTCTGTACCTATTTGTTGGGTGTAAGGGAAATCAATATTTTCACAAGCATATCCACCTGCAGGATGGTAGACCCCCCAGCGGTCCGCTTCGTACTCCTGATAAGCCCCAAGGCTAGGGTCATCTATGCCGTATTCAAATTCATAGGGTGATAAGGCGCCACGACTATTATTTTCATAGGTAAAAAATACTTTTTGCACGGGCGTACCCAATAATGCGCAGAGTGGGGGTGGTAAGCTCACCTTGCAAAAAGTATTTTTTACCTATGAAAATAATAGTCGTGGCGCCTTATCACCCCCACTCTGCGCATTATTGGGTACGCCCGTGCAAAGTTCATTAGCAGAGACCGCATATTCAAACTCCACGGTTTTCATGGGCTGCAATTGATTGCCATCTACTCCTTTTGAGAATAAGACAATTTTGTCGAGCTGATAGGAATAAGCCCCATGATCATCCGTTCCCTGAAACTCACAATTGACCCCGCGGCCATCATCGCGTTGGCTGTAGTAAAATTCTGCTACATGGGAAGTAGTGGTGATCTTAGCGGGATAAAACTGCTCTCGCTCTCCATAAATATAGCTGCCTTTGTCGTCATTGGATTCATTGCGAAGACCAGGTAGATAAGTGGCTCTGGAATAGGGCGTTCGCCATTGGTAGGGCGCATTTACGCGATCAGAGGTGCGTACATAATCCACGCGCATCCAATAGCCACGATCCGCGTCGTCTGGTCCGTTTTGGTTGACGTCAATATAATCTGCTCCCAATACGGAGGTCAATAAATGAGCATGGGCATAGGCTGGCGTTTCCGTAATATCTAGATAATCGTCACTGCCATTGCCTATTTTATGATTGAGACAATCCGTGCAGGAGCCAGGGCCTGTGGGGCAGCCAGGTAAGTCCACTTTGGTAATGCAAGTACTGGCTTGAGGTGGGACGCTAAAGACGACTTCCCTTTGGACTTCATTCATCACGGGCAGTGCAAAGTTCCATCTCACGCCATTTGGACTAAGTGAAGTGTATCCCGCCATTTGATCATTGATTTCCCTTTCAGGGCTTAGCATAGACAATGCTGAATAATCATCAATAGTAAAAGGTTGGCTGGATGCTTCGTAATATTGAACATTATATGCTGGCAGTATTTCCTGCATAGCGCCATTGAGCAAATCTCTATTGCTGATTCCTTGAATGGCGGAGCTTCGCGTTTTCCTGGCTGCTCTTTCGCCATCGCTGGGCAGCGCCGTAGTTGCACTGCCATTCCAGGCTTGCAATTGATTGCCAAAGTCAAAATCATTCCCTGCGGTCAAGCGAACGGGATGATCCTGTCCCAGGTATTGATCTGTCTCTTCCAGGTCTGCGCTTAGTTCGCCAGCTGCTTTAAAGTAGAAGGGTTCGAAAGTATTGGCTTGATCTGCGATGGAGCTTTGTTTGAATTGGAAACCGTCCAGTGCAGCATCTAATTCAGGGATACGGGTTTCGCCAAAGGTGCCATTTTGATTGGCAGCAGCACCAATGTGGGCACCCGTTCCTGCCCCTACGTCTAGTTCTACGGAGCGACCCAGGGTTCTAATTTCGCTGTAGGGATCTCTGAATATGCCCACATCTGAGCGATGCGCCCTATACATACCTCCCAGCCCGTGGCCTACGACTGTGAGGATATCTGGATTGGAAACGGGAATGGGTAAATTGGGTTGATCCGTAATAATAGCCCCATCTTTTTCTCGATTAAAATCCATGATGCTGTTGTGGCGATCCCAGGCATTTTGAGCATAGAGATAGCCATAGGCTTGGTGATAGGTATCCTTATCGCGATCTTTGAATCGCTGATTGGTGTAAAATCCAGAAATGGTCCCACTAGAGAATCCACCCCAGATAGAAACGCCACCTTTAAAGTCCAAACTAATGTTTTCCCCAACGATTGGATTGCTCATCGTTGGATTGAAAGAGGGATTTTCTCGATTGAGTTCAGCAGTGAAGGTGTTTAAGGCTGAGTTTGGAGAATTGGCTTCTTGCTCTTTTGCCTTTTGGGCTGCCTCTTGTCCATTTTCTGATTTCTTTGCACCCAAAAGACCATGGCTCAAGGTGGTTCGTAATCCAGCCAAGCTATTCAGTCTGAAGCCTAAACCAATGTTACTCCTCACCCAATCTTCCTTATCTTCCGCATAGGTAGAGAGCGAAACATTGCCGTTTACCCCAGGCCCTTCTAAGGTATTAAAGTCTAAACCCAGTCCCATACTTAGACCAATACCTTGCTCCTTATTCATTCCCATATTCACTTGTATACCAGGCGAAGCGCTAATTCCAAAACCTTTGTAGCTATTGTAGAGCAAGGAATAGCCATTGCTTAAGGATAACCAGTCTTTGATTATTTTATCAAAATCTGCCCCAAAAAATTCAGCATTTGATAAATCGACACTCACGCCTAGGCCAGCCGTCCAGTTGGGCCGCATATCGCGACGTCTGCGAATGTCCTCTCCATTAAAATCATCAGGTAGACCCCGCACCTGCCGCGTAATGGCCCCTATGCCAATATTCCATCCCAAGCCCACCATGCTGGCCTCTTCCTCTGCCCCCGTGACGGAGTGATAGAATAGATTGATGGGGTAGCCTCCTTCTGGCCCAGGGACTTCCATCAGCGGAATATTATAAGTAAAATCACCTGTAAACAGATCGACCATTTGGGTGGAACCAATGGGTTCAAAGCTTTGCAATTCAGGCTGATTAGGACCAGAGGTCAAAGCAAAACCCATGGTGGGAAATGCAGCTTGAAAACTAAGGAGGAAGGTCATCAGTAGGGCAACCTTCTGATAAAGGGAACGACTAGACTTGAATTTCATTAGATGAGAAAGGATTTAGGGGTGGGCCAAATGGCCCACGGATTAGGTTTTAGAGAATTAGCTTTAATACTTAAATCGCAGATAGTACACCTCGCCTTTATTGGCACCCGTGACTTCTAATACATAAAACTCGTCAGTAGTCAATACCCCTGAAGGTATGGCTAGGGTTTTCCAATTCACCCCATAGGTATTGGGCATATTGACGTCTATCTTGATGGCGCGGTCACTATCAAAGACCTGGCATTTGATTTGGTCGCTGGGACTTGTGGCATAGCCTTCCATATAGGTAAAACGAAGCTTATTGGTTTTAGCCAAGGCATAGCTTCCATCCAGCGCTTTGCGTATGCTGGCATAGCCCGTAGCGAGTTTATTGGGAAAACTAAAGACAATATTAGGCGCCGTCCCATTCCATTTATTGGCTTCCATTATTTCTAATTTGGCGATCATATCAAAGCTACCAGATACTGTCGCTACATTGGGATAGGCCGTTTCTCCTTTGTAGAAAAGAATTTTATCCAAACAGCGCTCTATCC
>JBCBDH010000404.1:0-1448 GCA_038529855.1 Bacteroidota bacterium
CCGATCTGGAATTGGCACAGGCATTGGCTGAGCAAGGCTGGAATTTGATCATTACTGGTCGAGGAGCCAAGGCCCTCTACGAAGCACAGAAACTACTGGCCCAAAAAACCAAGGTTGATGCCATCGCGGGTGATGTAATCGACGAAGTACATCTATTGCAATTGGAAGAACGCATTGCCCAAATGGGTAATCTGCAATTGATCATCAATAATGCCAGTACCCTTGGCCAATCTCCCCAACCTCGATTGGTCGACTATCCCATTGAAGTCCTCCACACCCTCTTCCACACCAACCTCATCGCTCCGCTCTCCCTGATCCAAAAGCTCAAGGGCTTACTCCCCAAAGACGGCATGATCATCAACCTAAGCAGCGACGCCGCTATCGAAGCTTATCCAGGCTGGGGTGGCTATGGCGCCAGCAAAGCTGGTCTCGACCACTTGTCTGCCATCCTGGCCAAGGAACATCCTGAATGGCGCGTCTATTGGGTCGACCCTGGCGATATGCAAACCCAAATGCACCAAGAGGCTTTTCCCCGCGAAGACATCAGCGACCGTCCGCTCCCAGCTACGCGTGTCCCTGCCTTCCTGCAATTGATTAAGGGCGATTTACCAAGCGGTCGTTATCGCGCCACCGCACTACTCCCTGCTACTACTCATTAGTTCACCTCAAAAAAATCAGTAACTATGCATACATCAATGAAAGTTCTTCGCGAAAATCCACTTCCCCGCAGTCTCGATTTTAAATTACCCAATGCCCTACAATGCAGCTTACCCAGCGAATTGCGGGGGATGGCCAGGGATGAGGTCCGCTTAATGATCTCTGGAATAAAAGGAGACGAAGTGCGACACAGCCATTTTTACCATCTTGCTGAATTTCTTCGCCCTGGTGATGCGCTGGTGGTCAATACCAGCGCTACGCTCAAAGCGGCTCTGGACATTCTGGATGCCAGGGGGAACGCCTTAAAAGTTCATTTATCCAATCGCCTGGGGCCCAACCGCTGGCTGGTGGAGTTGAGGGAACCTATGGAAACGAAAACGCAGCGCTGGTTTGGAGGAGCCGTAGGCGATATATTTCAGCTACAAGCTGGTGGGCGACTACAACTGCTCAAAGCCTATTATCAGCCCGCGGATAAGCGTGATCATCTGCAGCTTTGGGTCGCAGAATTTTATATAGATCAACCCTTGGATAGCTATCTTGAGGCACATGGACAGCCCATCCGCTATTTGCAAGCCAAGGCGGGCTATCCAGCTGATTGGTACCAAACCTATTTTGCTCAGGAGCCAGGGAGTGCGGAGATGCCTTCTGCTGGTCGGGCTTTTACGGAGCGGGTGGTGAAGGATTTGGAGACTCGTGGTATTCCAATTATTCCTTTGCTATTGCATACGGGGGTAGCGAGTGTGGAAGCAGATGAGCGACCTTATGAGGAGTATTATCGCTTATCGCCAGAA
>JBCBDH010000405.1:0-6224 GCA_038529855.1 Bacteroidota bacterium
AATTCAGGATGACTGGGCAAATGGCCTTGATTGCCAAAATCCTCTGGCGAACTGACGATCCCTTGGCCAAAAAATTGTTGCCAGATGCGATTGACAAATACCCTAGCGGTCAGGGGATTACTGGGGTCGCAGAGCCATTCGGCCAATCCAAGCCGATTGGGAGGGAGGGTATCAGCAAAGGGTAAAATGACCTTGGGGGCTGCTGCTTTTACCGCCTTTGTAGGCGCATCATAAGCTCCGCGATCTAATATAAAGGTGGCTCGTGGCACCTTGCGCTCTGCCATCACCATGACCTCCATCAAACTATCAGTCAGTTCGTGATCCTGTTTTCGCTGTGCTTGGAGGGCTTGTTTCTTTTGTTCGTATTCATCAGATTGGGTATGCAGATAATACTCGAGCAAGATGGATTGGGTAGCGGAGGACAATTGATCAGCAGGTAAGCGGCGCCAGGCATTCACTACGGTATCCAGGCCCTGTAATTGCATCAATTCCAGTTCTGTCAATTGGCGTTCATAGACCCTCAAATCCCTTACTGCTCCCCCCCCAAAATCAAATTCCCGACAAAGACCGATAAGGAAATTGGGTCGATAGCGATTCCAGCTATTGGCCTCAGTAAGCACCGTAGTTTTGTACAAATCATCCCAAATGACCTCCATTTCCAAAGGCTTTCCATTGAGATAAATCAGAAAACCGCTGGCCTCGCTTGATCCATCATAAGTAAAACTAAGTTGGTGCCATTGATTAACCGCAAGGGTATCCCGACTTTTGAGGTCAATGGTATTGGCGGGATAGGAACCACTTAATCGAAGATGTAAATGATTATCTATTAAGAGGACTTCATAGCCCTTACAATTATTGAATATATCCCCAGCATGAGAGAAAACCGCCAGGGTTTTGGTGCTACCTGGTGTACTAAATTTTACATCAAAGGCAAAAGCTTGATAGCGATCAAATACGGCAAAGTCGCGGCCCATGTTGAAATAGCTCTGATCATCCAGCCGAATGACTGGGCCAATGTCTTCTTCCACTAATTTCAAACTATCCCTCCCCTCTCCTTCTAGTGCAGTTTTGATCTTGGGATCATGGGTACTGAAGTAGGTAAAATCTGTTGGAAGATGGTCTAATGGAAAATGAGCCAATAAGCCTTTTTGGGGACTCGTAAAAGGAGTCTTCTTTTTTCTGATTGTTTCCCACCAAGCCTCAAAATTCAATTTTTCTTTTTGACTCAGCTGATCCAAACTCGCTTTGGTTTGTTCCATTTCGCCAGCTAAATATTGGCGAATGCTATCTACTTTTTCATTGCTCAAAACCAGTCCTGGCCCAGGATGGCTTCTATAACCAATTTGGCCTCTTTCATTGATATTATTGAAAAAACCAAAGAGCTGGTAATATTCCTCTTGGGTGATGGGATCGTATTTGTGATCGTGACAGCGAGCGCATTCCATTGTGAGCCCCATAAAAGCCGTTCCCACTGTTTTTACCCGATCCGCCACATACTCCACTCTAAACTCCTCTTCGATAATTCCTCCTTCCTGACTTTGCATATGCAAACGACCGAAACCCGTTGCCAATATTTGTTCCTTGGTGGCATTGGGATAAAGATCACCTGCGATCTGCCAACTGAGAAATTGATCGTAGGGCATGTTGTCGTTAAAGGCTTGAATCACCCAATCGCGCCAGGGCCACATTGGGCGAATCCCATCATCTTGATAACCATGAGAATCAGCAAAGCGAGCAAGGTCCAACCAATCCGTCGCCATTCGCTCCCCATAATGTGGGCTATCCAGATAGTGATCCACCAAACGCGCATAGGCATTAGGAGAGGTATCATTCAGAAAAGCATCAATTTCTTCAATGGTCGGAGGCAGGCCCGTGAAATCAAAAGCCAAACGCCGAATCAAGACTTCTCGACTGGCTTCAGGCTTGGCCTGAAAATCCTTTTCGCTCCATTTAGCTTGTATCCACTGATCTATGCTATTATGCCCCCAATCACCTGCTAATGAGGGCGGCTCGACGGCCTCAGGTGGAATAAAGGCCCAATGCGACTTCCACTCTGCCCCTTGTTTTATCCAACGGCTAATCAAGGCTTTTTCTCTTTCTGTGAGTTGCAGCTGCGCATCTGGCGGAGGCATCACTTTTTCAGGATCATCAGTATACAATCGTTGATAGACTTCACTTTTTTGGAGATTACCTGGACGGATCGCGTAGTGGCTTGACCAAAAGCTACTGTCCATATCAGCAAAGGCAGCTTCAGGAATATCGAGGCGGAGATTGCCTTGACGCGCATTTTCATCTGGCCCATGACAGGCGAAACAGCGATCCGACAGAATGGGTTTGATGTGAAAATTGAAATCGACTTTTTCGGGGAGCCTGGCCAGTACCTCTTCGCTGCCCTCATAGGCATTATCATAAGCACCATTTAACAGAAAAACGGCGATGATTAGGGCGACTAATAATAAGCCACTGCGGTATTGGCGAACATTTGGATTTATTTGAGACATACAGAGCTGAAAGGTGCTTTATACCTATGCTCTAATTTACACTTTTTTCAGCTTATCTTCCACTAAGGGTCAATTACATCTCTTGCAAATAAGAGTTTGGGTTTCCAATAAGTAGATTGGCTGATGTTTTCTTCAATCACTCCTCTGGAAGTCGTGCTGTGGACAACGATCAATCCGTCTGAGCGATTGTCGATAACTAGGGCGACATGAGAGGGCTTTCCCCTACCCGACTTGCTGAAAAACAGTAGATCGCCAGGTCTGGCTCTTCTCAGAGAGATCTTCCGCCCCTCTGTAGCCTGGACTTTAGAACTGCGAGAGACTTTAACGTCAAATTTTTTCAAGACGTAGCTGGTAAAACCTGAGCAATCAAAGCCTTTGGGATCGGCACCAGCATATTTGTAACGCGAGCCTTTGTAGCGGCGGGCATAGCGTCTGATGTCTTTTCTCAAAGTACTCACATGACTTTTGGAAGAGGAACGCATTTCGCCGCTCTTGCGCGTGGTATAGGAGCGATCTGTTTTCCGATGAGCGGAGCAAGAGGGGAACAAAAAAGCGAGAGTCACCAGCAATAAAAGACTATTCCAAACGTTTCTTAACATAGTAGTTTTGCTAAAAATTATACAAAATATAAACTCACAGATTGTTTAGGTTAGTTAATAGGGTTATTACAAAAAAACAATTATTATAGTGAGTCTCTGCGGTCCGATAGCTTTATCGGACCGTTTTTTATTGTGGTAATCCTTAATATTCATTTCACTGACTAACAAGGATTTAGTCTTTTCAAACGCAATATGTAGCAAAACGTTTCAATCCATCTGCTTATTATCCAATTCCAGGAAGATTAAAGGGGTCGCGGTCAGCTAGAAAGCGAAAACGATCACGGGCATCGCGCAGCTCTTGGCGGGAGAGGTGGTGAGTAGCCAGTGCATTTTGTTGGCTAATTTGATAGCGGATATTGCCTAAATAGTCAATTAAAGCGGTATCTCCAGAGTAGCTGATGTCTTTTCCATCTCGCCCAACGCGATTGACGCCTACTGTAAATACTTGATTTTCAATGGCTCTGGCAATGAGTAAAGATTTCCAGGCATGATTCCGACGTTCAGGAAAATTGGCGATGTAAATCAATAAATCGTAGTCTTCCGTATTGCGACTCCAAACGGGAAAACGAAGGTCATAACAAATAAGTGGACAAATGGTCCATCCTTTCCATTCAACCAACAGGCGTTTTTGGCCAGCCGTATAAGTCAGGTGCTCATCAGCCAGCGTAAAGAGATGTTTTTTATCGTAATATTGGTATTGGCCATCAGGCTGCATCCAGACAAGTCGATTGTAATAGCGATGGTCTTCCTTTGCGATAAAACTCCCCGTCACTACCGCTCCTATTGCTCGCGCCTTTTTTCTTAACCAATCCACCGTAGGACCCTCCATAGATTCCGCCAGGGCAGCGGCATTCATACTAAAACCTGTAGTAAACATTTCTGGCAGGACCACCAAATCAGTCTTGCCCTCCAAACCGCTAAGCTGTTGGTCAAACTGAGCTAAATTGGCAGCAATTTGCTCCCAGTGGAGGGTACTTTGGACAGTAGTGAGACGGAGAAGATCAGACATGAAAGATGATTTTCCCCAAAGATACCAAGGATACTGATGAGATGGTTGGCTTATGAAAGTAAAAAGAGACCTAAATACGTATTTACTTAGGTCTCTTCAGAAATATAAGGATAATTGAATATTTGCAAATCTTATTCCATTTCTTCCTCTTCCTCTTTACCTGCTGCGGCAGTAGCACTACGCAGTGCACGTGGCACCTCAATAGAAGCAACTGGTGTTCCCATTGCACTCATCACCTCCATTCCATCGGTCACTTCGATATCGCGAACTCGAATAGACTGACCTAGGTCGAGACCGGAAACATCTGCGAAAAGCTCATCAACCAAATGTTCAGGCTTGGTTTTGATCTTTACACGGCGGAGCTTTGGCGTGAGTTTACCCCCCAATTTTACACCAGGAGCTTGTCCTTTAAAACGGACAGGGATAGCAACCTTGATATCTTTACCAGGAACGAGTTCTAGGAAATCAATATGTTGCAGATCATCTGTAACTGGGTGAAATTGAAGATCCTTCACAATACACTTGTAGGTCTTACCCGCCACTTCAATATCTGCTAATTTAAAACTAGCTGTATAAACCAAGGTCTTAAAATCCTTTGAATCAGCGGTGAAGTGAATAACCTGATCTCCGCCATATATGACACAAGGAACAAGCCCTTCTCGCTTAACGGCCTTTGCCGCTTTCTTACCAACGCTTTCTCTTACTTGTCCTTTGATAGAAACAGATTCCATGATGGATATAATTTATAAACTATTAATTCAATTGATACCTTTTGTCAAAAAGGCACGCAAAGATAGTGATTTTCTCTTAGAATTTCAGCTATTGCTCAAAAAAATACGCCTATCTACTTGATTGCCTTATCCTTCCACAAAAAGGGCAGAAATCGAGCGATGTTCGTGCGTATTGCGAATGGCACGGGCAAAAAGCTTTGCCGTCTGCAATACCTTGATTTTATCAGACTTACCTTTTAAAGGAATGGTATCACAAACAACGACTTCTTGTATATTAGAGTTTTCAATATTCTCATAAGCATTACCTGACAAAACAGGGTGCGTACATAGGGCTCGTACACTCTTGGCGCCTTTCTCCATAATCAGATCAGCTGCTCGGCAAAGGGTACCTGCGGTATCTACCAAATCGTCTACCAATATGACATCTGCTCCTTTGACATCTCCAATCAGCGTCATGCTAGCCACCTCATTAGCTCGCTTGCGGTGTTTATCACAGATGACCAATTCCCTAGCAAAATACTTCGCATAGGTTCTCGCTCGTTTCACCCCTCCAACATCTGGGGAAGCAAAAGTAACATTCGTCAGGTCCTGACCATTTAGATAAGGGATGAAAATCGCTTCGCTTTTGAGGTGATCCACGGGAATATCAAAAAAGCCCTGGATTTGGTCCGCGTGAAAATCCATCGTCATAATGCGGTTGGCACCAGCGGCTTCGAGCAGATTGGCGATAAGTTTAGCGGAAATAGGGACCCGCGGCTTATCTTTGCGATCCTGGCGTGCATAACCAAAATAGGGAATGACGGCCGTGATGTAGCCAGCAGAGGCCCGTTTAGCTGAATCAATCATTAGGAGTAATTCCATCAGGTTTTCCGCAGGCGCAAAAGTAGATTGGATAAAAAAGACATAACAACCTCTTACGGATTCGTTGATCACAGGCTGCATCTCTCCATCACTAAATCGGGCGACTCGCATTGAACCCAATGAAAAGCCATAATAATCAGCTATTTTCGAGGCCAGGTATTCAGAATTCGTACCTGAAAAAAGTTTTACATCCATGTAGTTGATAGTATTTAAGAAGTCTTGGGGCAAAGGTACGAATTATTGATTAAGCACTTATCCAAAAAATGGAATTCGCGAACAAAAACCTTTTTGAACTATTGTCATTTAGCCGTAATTTTGGACGATAAAAGGAGAACTTTTGTCGATACTTTCTGACGGCTTAGCTTATTTTTGATACTTTTAGTGAGAATTAATTCGCGTATTACGTTCAGATCATCATTTATGATTTATCTTTTTTTAGGTGAATGGTGGAGTACACTTGATAGCATTCAACAGGTTTTCTGGGGAATCGCGATGGTGTTTAGCGTCCTGTTTGTCATACAGT
>JBCBDH010000406.1:0-6218 GCA_038529855.1 Bacteroidota bacterium
CGTATAATTATCAATGTTCTCCTGTTTGCGCTGGCCATCTGGATACCAATAACTAACTTGGGCGGCCTGCACCTGAAAACTGGCCATGGGTTCAATGCCAATAAAGGAAAAACAGTTCTCCATGGACCTAAAATCAGTACTCTCCAACAAGACTGCGCTACCAAAATGATCTCTCACTTTAAGGTAAATACTCACTGGGGTAATAGTATCTGCTAGATGCCGCCTGACAAAGGTTTGAAGCTGATAAACACGAGGAACAGATTGGGTTTTGGATGCCGTAGTCATAGGTTTTTATTTTGGATTGATCCTATTTTTTTATACTTGATTTTAAAGAGGAAAGTTGCGCAAAACAAAAGCGGCTTGTCGAGTGTTCGACAAGCCGCTTTTGTTTTCTGTATTCAATTTACATAGAGGCAAGCACCATTCACTCGATTCTCGAATCAATGTTGTTCCACCAGCAAAATATATTGTACTGAATACGTATCATCGTTAAAAAATTACTTGAGTCAAAGATAAGGTGATTTGCTGGACATATGCAAGTCAACAAATAAAAACAAGCCACATCCAACCATCTAAATCACTGATTATCTGTCTTTTAGAATATTTACTTTTTTGTACAAATAGCCTTGGTCCATATCAATACGCAACCAATAGACCCCACTTGGATAATCACTTAGGGGTACTTGTAAACCTTGTGTATCTCTGTTTTTTTGGTAGACCAACAACTGGCCAATCCCACTGAAGAGCGCCAGCGATTCCACCTTGATCCCTCCCTCTGCAAAGACCTGTAGATGGTCAAAAGCAGGATTGGGAAATAAGTGAATTTGCTGCGCCAACCGTGTCGCCTCTCTGCTGTTGCTGATGATGTCAATTGGAATTTCTTCAAACAAAGTACTATAGCTCGTTCCTTCAACATCAATTCCTATCCCAACCTCATTGATCAAATTAAGCGACAAGGGCTGACCAATATATTGAGATAAGAGCTTCGCCCTAAATTGCCCAATCTTTCCCCAACCACTTCGATTTTGCTGATTGGTTCCCACAAATCCTACCGTCAATTCTCCCTGCATACCATTATCTATCTGCAAGACTTCTATGTTTTCATTTGGTGTTCCCAACCAGGAATCATCCAGGCTAAAACCAACCGTATTAGCCTCAAATACATCATTGGGATAGTCAATGGTCCAACCCAAACCATAGATTTGATCAATTGGCTCACTGGCACTACCAAGTGCTACATCAATCAATATCCAACCATTTTCCAAAACCGTATCCAAGGTCATTGTTATAGGAAAGTCCATTCGACTATTTGAGACATCAGAAGGCATAAACTCGTGTTCCAAGCCCCAATTCTGAATGATCGCCACAAGATCCAATGCCTCTATTTGCCCATTGCCATCTGTGTCACTATGGCGATAGTCAACTTGATTAAAAGGCGAGGTCCTGTTCCAAAACTCCCCTACCTGACCAATCCAATCAATCGTCCCATCTACTCTGGCTGGACCACTTTGCCCAAAGCCTAGTCCAATATTAAATAAATCCAATAAATCCACTACCCCACTGCTATCTGTATCTCCAGGCCATACGGCACCAAATAGCACCGTAATGAATTGCGTATTAATTTGCTGATTACCACAATCATCTGTACTCGTCCAGGTGCGCGTAATCAATTGACCAGTCCCTGTATCATCAATGGTTTCTACAAAACTAATTTCTACATCTGTATCGCAATTATCAAAGACTTCGATCTCCGCAATATCGGGAATCTCTTCTCCTATCGTCAGATCAATGGTGGTATCCATAGGTGGATTAAGGACAATAGGCGTCTCAATATCTTCAACAATAATAAACTGCTGATAAACGACCTCTCCTCCACAGTCATCCGTAAAGGTCCATCTACGCAATAGATTATAACTACCCGTACAAATAGCATTGGTAGTTGTCTCTTCAAACATGACCTCTACCAAGCCATTGGGGCAGCTTGTCGTCGCATTGGGAGCGATGGGCACAGGGACTCGATCACATAATACGGCAGTATCCAAAGGCGTATTACTGAGTACAATAGGTGGATTCTGACAATAGTCTTCCACAACAAAAGTATAAGACCGAGAGCAGCCTGCATCATTACTAATCACAACAGTATAGGTACCTACGTCTACAAACAAGCGATTTTTTGGATCATTGGGCCCAATCAAATCCGCCCAATCATAGCTAATATCATTGGCAAAATTCGTTACTTCCAGGATGATTCCACCAATGAGGGTATCACAGGTAACATGTTGAATCTCGCTGGTGACCTCAAATGCCTCATTTCGAATCTCAAAACAATGTTCTGCACTCAAACAGTCATTGCCATCCGTTATTAAGAGACAGTATTCTCCTGCCGCTAACCAACCATTTTCAGCCATATTTCCATCACCATCCACAATCATTGATGTGGAAGGAAAGATAAAATCAGCATCAAACTCCAATTCAAAAACGATTCGACCATCATCTTCATCAAAGCAAATGTGCTCGTAGCTATCCACTATAATTTCCGCATTCCCCATTTGCTCGATTAAGGTAAAATCAATCAGTCCAAAACAACTGGAATTCGCATCATTAACGGTTATGTTATAAGTACCAGCAGGCAGATTGGTCGCTGTAGCTTGAGTATTGTCGAAATCAGACCAAGCATAAAAGAACTCGCCGTCTGGGGCACCTTGCACAGATAGCGTTACGGAGCCATTGCTTGCCCCACAACCAGGATGATTATTGATTTGATAATTGACGATCAATTGACCAATAGAATCAACATGAACGCGAGTCGTATCAGAGTAGTCCTCAATCATATCTACAATAATCAGTTCATTCCAACCTAGCGGAAGCGTCAATTCATAATGGGAGGGAATAATCACTTGACTAGGCTGAAGGATGGACAAAGTACTTGTAGGAATATGACGGATGTTCATCGCACTGTAAGTTCCTCCAGGTTTACCCCCTCTGATATCTGAATTATTGCGCAAAGACCAATTACCATCGCTATCCCAAACATTCATGGAATCAACAAGCGCAAGGATGTCTTCAAAGTTGCCAGAATACATTTGGCCATTGGCCATCCAAAACTCCAATTGATAGGGTCCGCTCAAACCGCCACCGAAAAGAAGAACGGGGTTATAAGACTGTAAGGTATCCAGCATACAGGCGGAGAGGCCACCGCTGTAGTTTTCGCCATTCAGCTGAATATTAGACTGGATCAAGTTTTCTTGAGGAATGGGCAGGCAGATATTGGCCGTTTGCGAGCAATAGGCAATTAGGCTGTCTTCTTCTGGCCATTCAAATGGTGGCAATTCACATACGATATTGATCCGCAGGGTATCTGTTTCTCCTGTATCAAAGTCCTCTGCAACCAATATATGTTCCCCTACATCCATAGGAATAGAAATCGTACTACCCGCCATCACTTCTAAAGGCAGCTCATAACTCAATGCCTGAGCATCCGCTAAGATCAAACTGCCATAGCTCGATCCAGTATAATGCCCAATGATCTGTTTGGTTGAATCGTTGATAAACCAATGGGCGGCAGGGTCCCAATTATTCAGGCTATCCACTACAATTTCTAGACTTCCCGCTGGCACTTGATAATCTTGACCATCAATGATCCAGGAAAAAATATGAATGGGTGGAACCGCTTGTAGCTCCATCTGCCTGTAATTATAGGCATACAGCGAATCATATCCACAGCTATCAGAGAGCGAGCGCCACAAATCACCATCTAACCATAGTCGATAGTGTAGCCCTGTCAGGTATTGGATGGGAAAGGGTAAACAGTAATCGTAGTTTTGATTACAGTCCTCCGCCATATAAGTTACTGCTGATTCTTCAAAAATATCATTGATGGGAATTTGGGCATTGGTGCTGCTAAGTAAGAGGCCCAAAAGCCCTAATAGTATTAGTTTTCTCATAACTATTTGTTATTGCTCTTAAGTATTTTCTATTGTTGCTTCAAAATTCGTACTAGATATGCAAAAAGCAGCAAGAATTTTTGAATAAAAAGGGGTAACAGATATAAAGGTAAACAGATATTGAAGTAAGCCCGCTATTTGAAGTCCTTTTTTGAAGTCCTTTTTTGAAGTCTTGGCTTTGATCAAACCCCAAAAACCATATGACATTGAAATTTCTAAATGTAAGTCTAATACATGGTACATTTCTCATTTATCACACCAAATAAACAATCCTTAAAGAATCAAGGTATGGTTAATAAACACTTTTATCCGCAACAATTCCTGATGCTATTGATCGCTTTCTTTGCACAGCAATGGATCGCTCAGGCCCAAAACCCCAATCAACTATATGGTTATCACTTCAATTCCGCTCCTCCCACCAATTGGACAATTACGGACGTCAATGCCTCCAATGGCATCTGGACCTGGGCCAATAATGGAAAGGCTGATAATGGTACCTACTGGAATGGCCGCGATCGCATCCGCTCAAAAACAGAAGAAGGAGCCATGGTAATGGATGGCGATTACTATGCCTCTGTTGGGACAAGTGGCGCTACCCCACCCTTTAAAACGGAATTGATCAGTCCTGTATTGGATTTTACTGGAGAACCCGTTGTCTATCTGTCCTTTCATCAATATTTTCGCTATTTCGATGCAACGACATCTGTTGGTGTAAGTACAAATGGAGGTGTCACCTGGACTGATTTCAGCATTAATAGCAATCTAAATATCAATGTAGAAACAGGTCCCAGAGCTTATGAGGTCATTGACATCTCCTCAGTCGCTGCAAATACCGCCAATGTTCAAGTTCGCTTTTTTTACGAAGGGGAATATTATTTCTGGATTATTGACGATGTTGAGTTTTGGGATGGCCAGCCTTATCCCGCTACCCTTCCTGGCTATATGCGCGATAGTTTGGTAGCTTTTAATTACCCTTATGAGGTGGATGCGATTGGTTCGCCTTATGTGAGTGGGGAAATCCTAGTGCAGTTTCAACCTGGTATTTCCAACTTCGTTAAGAATCAGATCAGAGATGAATTTGGGGTCTATGAATATACCAATTGTGTATGCGCACGCGTAGAACGCTGGTTTATTGATAATGACTTGATCGTTGGCGATTCCGTACTTAATGGAGATGGCAAAAGCATTTCTATCTTTGAAAATGCCAAGGATGCTGCTGCCAAATCAGAAGTTGATGATGCTGATCTGAATTACTACATCCCAGCTCAGATGGATGGCTCCATGCCCCTGACCAATAATCCATTGGATCATATCCCTCCTTCTATTTCCTCTTCTTCTGATAATGCCATTAAAATAGCCATTATTGATACGGGTATTGACTTTAATCATCCCCTGCTAAGCAATAGCATATGGCGGGTTGATCCATCCAGGGATAGCTACCCCTGTGCAGAAACGGGAGAGATTGGTTGGAATTTCATGGATAAAAACAACAACCCAAGCGACAATCATCCTGGCGGTCATGGCACTCATGTCTCTGGAATTGTAGATCAAAATATTGGTCTAGATGCTTGCGATTACAAACTGCTTGCTGTCAAAACGCATGATGCTAGAGGGGTGGCCAGTTTGTATGAGGTATTGTGTGGTATCTATTATTCCGTACTTAGAGGTGCAGACATTGCCAATATGAGTTTTGGCTTTGCAGCAGATTCGCCAGTGGGGCTGCTCCAAAATGCGCTGGATACAGGAGCGGTGTACAATACCCTGTTTATTGCAGCAGCGGGAAATGATGCCAAAGACTTGGCCAATGTTCCCTATTATCCCGCTTGTTTGGAAAATGACAACCTTATCACAGTGGCCTCTGTTGACTCCGTCACCTTTCAATTATCTGAATTTTCCAATTTTGGATCTACTTGCGTCGATATTGCAGCAACGGGCAATAATATCATTAGTACGGTTCCAGGGCCAGGGCCACTAAAGGATACGCTGAGTGGAACCTCTATGGCTGCTCCCATAGTCGCTGCTGCAGCCGTCTTGGCTCATTGTGGAGGCGTCACGGATTATGCAGATGTTCAGGATAATATCTTTAGTTGTGCTCAGCTCATCAGTGGTTCCGTCTTTGATGATGCCATTGAGGGAGATCGCTTGGTTCAGCTTGAGAGCAATTGTTTGGGGAATGACGGAGGCTTCCATGTCAATCCTGCAGACTTAGCAGGTTTCAAGATTTTGCCCAATCCAGCATCTGGTAGTTTTAGTCTAGTCCCAGAAGAAAGCCTA
>JBCBDH010000407.1:0-6214 GCA_038529855.1 Bacteroidota bacterium
GCCCCAGCCAGATTACCAATCATAGTCGAAAAACCCGCTGATAAGCCCATACTGCCAGCAAACCACCACTTCTTGGGTACTTCCTTAGAGTCATAGCGCTCCCACCAAAACATCATCACGACACTTACTAGGATAATCAGCGCCATTCCCTTTTTAAAGATGTCTTCTGGTAAATCCTTACCCACCAGTACCGCTATCAAAACCCCCGCGAGCATCCAAGGCAAAAAGCGGCGCAAATACTCCCAACGTGTATAGCGATTGTAATAAGTCACCGCCAGTACATCAGCAAAGATCAAGAGCGGAAGTACAATCCCCGTTGAGGCTTTGGCTCCATGTACCAAGGCCATTAAGGTGACCACAATGATGCTCACGCCTTTTAGCCCAGCTTTGGACATCCCCAATATAAAAGCAGCAAATAAGGAAACAGAAAAAGATAGACCGTCCATATGGGCGACAAAATAAGGATAGTTTTTAGCCTTTACTCGAAAATCAGAAATTGGCCTGCAAACGCTTAGCGAATAAGCACCAGGGTCCCTTTTGATTGGTGTATTTGTCCCCTTGGTCCTCTATAGCTTACCATATATACATAGGAGCCATTGGAGGCTGCACGGCCCGTGTTATTGCGTTGGCCATTCCAGCCTATATTGATATCACGGCTTTCAAATAGCCTACTTCCCCAACGATCGTAGATGCTGAGGCGATAGTCCGTAATGCCACGGAAAAAACCACCTGGTTTGAATTCTTCATTCAGATTATCTGAATTAGGGGTAAAGGCATTGGGCATAAAAAAGGTGACCTGAGGCTCTACATCAATCCATTGAAAAAAGGTATCCTGACAGACGTAAAAATGCGTACCAATCAATTGGACCTGTATCAAACCCGTATCCTGAAAAGTATGGCTTGGGTTTTGGATAATCGTCGTTTGCCCATCTCCAAAATCCCAGAACCATTCCAGTACATAGGGATTGGACTGATCAGTAAATTGGACAGTGGGATTGAAATTGGAAATATTGGTCTGTGGACTATAGGTAAAAGCCGCTTCAGGAAAAGAGTCGACAAAAATGAGATTGGTAAAAGTATCAGAAGTATAGCAACCTATTGGGGAGGTAATACCCACCGCCACCGTATAAGTACCTGGCAACTGATAAGTATGGCTTGGGCTGAGGGCCTGAACGAGGTCTCCATCCCCAAAAGCCCATTGGATATCATAGGTTTCGTCAATAGGTGAAGACAGATTGGTAAAAGTCACTTCCATGGGTGGGCAGCCTTCTTCAGCACTAGGCTCTATGATGACTATAGGGGGTGCTGGAAACCAATTGACCTCCTGAGCGATCGAGGCGGAACAACCAATCAGATCCGTCACCGTCAACTCTACAGGAAAAAGACCAGGGTCTTCATACTCATGAATGGGATTAATCTCTTCAGCTACATTACCATCTCCAAATGTCCATCGCCAACCATCGATCAAACTGCTTGCCGCAGCGGTCGATCCAAAAAAAGAGACTGGACCCGCTACGCAAGTATCGTAATCAAAGGTAATAGAGGGGCCTAAGGGCGGCGTGATGATGACTTTGATGCGGGCGGAATCAGAGCAAGGCGTTCCCTTATTTAGCCAAAGCATTCCATCGTATTCTCCTGGCCCTGGAAAGGTTGGTGCAATGTTCCATTCTGTAAAAGTTAATGGATTACTGCTCAAGGCTCCGCCAGTAAATTCCCAAAGATAGTCGTCAATAAATTGAATGCTATTGCTGAGATTATTCATCACGATTGTAGAATCCTCGCAGGAGTAAAAAGTATACACATCATCTATAATCTCTGGCGCTTCAATATTGGCCACCACCGTTGGTTCGCAATTGGCGACATTAAACTGAAAGTCGCGTCTTACCTCACTAAGCAATACCCCATTTCGAAACTCCTTAACACAAATACCTACGACAAACTGTCCTTGCAAAGGAGGAGTACCAGTCAATAAGCCTGTCACGGGATCGAGGTTCATGGGAGGGTTAGCCCCCAAAGGGCTAAGTGGGCTATAAGTTGGTAAAACAAAATTGACGGTATTGTAGGGAGGTGGTGCATCAGGATTGGGAAAGATGCCGTCAAACTCATAGGGATTGCCAAATAGACCTCCTCCCAATAGAGGCGAACAAAATTCATAGACCAATTGGTCGCCATCAGGATCAGTTGCAGAATGATCAAAACTAAGCAATTGATTCGCGCAGATGACGATGGGGGGAAATTCATTAAAGGCAGGACTACTATTGCATTCTTGCTGAGCAATGGGCGTCAATTCAATCGTATAAGTCGTTCCAATCTCATCGGGAATCATGATATTATTGATCGTACTGTTGCGGCAACAACGCTGATAAGTCATGTGGTAAGATTCAGTACTGATCGGTAGGCTTTGCTCAAAGACGTAGATGCCTTCTTGTACACAGACATTGGGGGGAATGATGACACAAGGATTGGCTGCGTCAGGAGGAATGGCCGTCACTGTTGGTTCGGGCAAAACAATCGTATTGATATAAGGCATAGGATCATCTCCAAGAAACACAGAAACTGTTCCTGGCTCTGTCCCTGGGAGAGAATCAAAGTCCTGTCCCCCTCCCTGACAATCGCGATACATTTTAATGGTAAAGCGATAGCGCATATTCATGGGATTGGCAGGATCAGGGCCCAAGCAAACGTAAAAGATATCTCCACCAATAATATGAAAAGCTTGGAGCGACCAGCTAAAGGTCAACAAGCAAATCAGGACAACTGATCGGCAGGCTATGGTAGATTTGGATATCATATCATTTGAATATGCAAGCTGCTATCCAAGTACAGCAACCTGGGTAAATTACCTAAATAAGGTAGCAAAACCTCGAAACTCATTGGGCTGCCCACGCGGTCCAGTAAATTGAACGCGATAAACATAAACGCCCGTTGGCAAAGCCTGGCCTGTATTCATATGCCGACCATTCCACTCTTCATCTGGATTATTGGCTTCGTAGACCACACTTCCCCAGCGATCAAATACCCGCATGGTAAAATTGCGAATCCCTCTGAAGAAGCCGCCACCCCGAAAACCTTCGTTCTTTCCATCGCCATTAGGAGTAAAGGCATTAGGCATAAAATAGGTGATTTTAGGGACAACATCAATGACTTGCTGGATCGTATCCGTACAGCCATAAAAATGTGTACCTACGAGTTGGATGATTTGCAGACCTGTATCTGGAAAAGTATAGGAGGGATTTTGAATAATAGAGCTACCCGTATTTCCAAAGGTCCAATCCCATTCCAGAATATGTTTCGATTGATCCGTAAACTGTACGGTTGGATTAAAATTGGAGATGCCATTGGGAGGATCAAAGGTAAAATCTGCCACTGGAAAGGAATCGACAAAGATCAAGTTTCTAAAGGTATCCGTTGTAAAACAACCAATGGGGGAGGTAATATCAACTACAACAGTATAAGTACCTGGCTGCTCATAGACATGATCAGGACTAATCGCCTCCGCCGTGTTGCCATCCCCAAAGTCCCAATTGATCTCGTAGGTTTCGTCGATAGGACTGGATAGATTTTGAAGGGTAATATCTAGTGGCGGACAGCCTTCGTCAGAGCTAGGATCGACAATAATCAAGGGGGGAGCTGGAAACCAATTAACTGTTTCACTTACCGTTTCCATACAACCTATGGTATCCGTTACATTGAGTACCACATTCCAATCGCCAGGTTCTTCATACAGATGGGCCGTATTTTGCGCTGTCGACACATTTCCATCTCCAAAACGCCAATCCCATTCCTCAATTACAATTCCTGGGGTATTTGTCAAATCAGTAAAGCTTACAGGCCCCGCTACACAGGTATCGTAAAAAACGCGAAATTGGGGATTGATCGGTGGTGCAATTGTCACCTCTATATCAGCCGTATCTGTACATAAAGTGCCAGGGTTCAGAATCATAATACCCGTATAAAAACCAGGCCCTGGAAAGGTGATGGTGACGTCGCGGGTAGCGTAAGAAAGAGGTAAACCCGATGCATCAGGAATATCAAATTCCCAGTAGTATTCGTCAATAAAATTGATGTCTGTACTCTGGTTGATGATTTGAATCGTAGAATCTACACATGAGTTAAAAGAATAAGTCGCCCCCGCATCTACCCCATTCAAATCGGCATTGACCGTCAACTCACAAAAGGTTACATTAAATTGAAAATCCCTTTGTAAAGTACTCAATAAGACCCCATTGCGGTATTCCTCCACACAAATTCCTACCACATATTGCCCCTGAATATTGGGAACACCCTGAATGAGGCCCGTATTGGTATTGATCGTTACCTGAGGATTACCACCCAATGGATTGAGGGCGCTAAAGGTTGGTAAGACAAAATTGACTTCATCCCATGGCGGTGGTGTATCTGGATCTGGAGCCACATTGTTAATGGAGCCTCCCATCACTGGACTGCAAAAAGAATAGACCAGTTGATCTCCTTCTGCATCAGTCGCCGAATGATCAAAAACCAATTCTTCATTGACACAGATAACAAGAGGAGGAAAGCTTTTAAAGACAGGACTATTATTGCAAGTAGTTTGGGCAGTAGGGGTAATCTCTACTGAATAGGAAGACCCCGCATTGCCAGGATTGAGAATATTATTAATCGAACCATTGCGACAGCAACGTTGATAAACAATGTAATAGGTAGCATCGATGACAGGAAGACTACGCTCCCAGGTGTAAACCCCTTCTTCCACACATACATTGGGGGGGATAATGACGCAGGGATTAGATAAATCGGGATTGATGTCATTAATAACTGGGGCGTCGAGCACTTGGGTGAATAATTCTTGGCTGAGATCATCCCCGCGATAATAGGTAACGTGGGCATTTCTAGCCCCACCTGGCATATCAAAAGGGGCACCGCCTCCCTGACAATCCCTATAGACAATAAGGGTAAAGCGATAGATCATATTTGCATTATCATCAGGGTCTACCCCTAAACATTCGTAGGTGATTTCACCACCGATAATATGCGCAGCTTTCAAAGCGACCTGCAGGCAGCCCAACAGCAACAAAAGGCAAAAGATTCGTTTCATGGTTCTAGCTTGAGACCGCTCAAAGCATTTCAAAATATTCCTTAGATCAATCCCGTAATTTTGGTTAAATCTTAAATTTACTTATTTAAGAAAAACAATTCAATAAATTACCTAACTAATGTAGCAAAACCTTTCAAGTAATGCACTTGCCCCCTGGGGCCTTTATATGTAACAAGATAGACATAAACGCCTTTTGGCGCTTTTTGCCCAGCCTTTCCATACCGTCCATCCCAACCTTCCATGGGATCATCTGTCTCAAAAATCAAGGTGCCCCAACGATTCCATATCTGAAAATTGAAATCGTTCATCCCTTCTAATATCCCTTTGCCCAGGAAAAAGTCATTACGCGCATCCCCATTGGGTGTAAAGGCATTGGGTAGGTAGTAGCGAACCAAAGGAGCTACATCCAACCACTGGATACTCGTGTCCCGACAGCCCTCTTCATGCCTGACAATCAGCTCTATACGCTGAAGACCAGTATCTGGAAAAGTATAGATGGGATTGGCCAAATTGGAGCTGCCCAGCCCATTAAAATCCCACTGCCAGAAATCCGCTTGATCGGATTCATCAAAAAATTGAACCTCAGGAGCTAGATTGCTGATCTCCTCTGGACTGTACCCAAAAGCAGCCCTTGGACTGGGATGTACCCAAATGGCTTCTTCTACTTCATAGAAAGAAGCACAGCCGCTAGGTGACGTGATGTCTACAGATACTTGATAAAAACCCCTTTGGTCATAATCATGTATTGGTCGAACTTCTGTACTGCTTTCCCCATCACCAAAACTCCAAAAGATTTGATATTGTTCATCCACAGGAGCTTCCAGCCAATCAAAAGTATGTTGATAAGGAGTACAACCTTCAATGGTAGCTGGACTTAGAGGCCAATTGGGAAGGGGAAACCAACTGACCTCTTGGGTGATTTGACTTTGGCATTGATTGGTGTCGATAATGCTTAGTTGGATAGGGCGAATACCAGCCCGCTCAAAGGTATAAAAGGGATTGATCTCGTTGGAAAAGCCTTCGTCCGCAAAGCGCCATTGCCAGGTCTCAATTGGTGCATCCGCAGGGCGAGATTGATCAAAAAAGGCAATTGGATCATTTAAACAACTGTCAAATTGCATCTCAAAATCCGCCTCTGGG
>JBCBDH010000408.1:0-6197 GCA_038529855.1 Bacteroidota bacterium
GTTTCCTTCAGTCGTGACACGTCTGATGCGATGATTGTGTTCATCTGCGACCAGAATATCGCCCGTCACTGGATCAATACCAATGCCATAAGGACGGTGAAAACGAGCACCTATACCTACGCCATCAATAGCGCCAGGTAAAAAAGGCAGTCCAGCGATGGTCGTCACCGTGCCATTTAGTTCTACTCGTCTAATAACATGGGTCAGATGATCCGCTACATAGAGATGTCCATCTAGTCCAAAGTCTACGCCAGTGGGATTTCCCATCGAAACGGAGGTTCCTAGCCCATCATTGGCTCCAAAATTTCCGGTTCCAACTAGGGTGCTGACCTGTCCATCTGGGCTGATGACTCTAATTTTGTTATTTCGCGTATCGGCCACATAGACCGTTCCATCATCACTCACACAAAGCCCCCAGGGCTCGTTGAACATAGCTTGGTCAGCAGGACCATCTAGATCGCCTTCCTCCCCAGTTCCTGCCAAAACCGAAACAATGCCATCTGGCGTAATCTTTCGGATTTGGTGGCCAAAACGATCAGCGACATAAATGGTCCCATCGGGCGTCATGTCCAGATCGTGGGGGTTGTTGAAGGTAGCTTGATAGACTGGACCATTGTCATTACCAGCTTGTTCTGGATTGCCGGCAATGGTGATCACTAACTGTGCATTAGCTACGAAGGAGGTCAAACAACATAAGCAAAAAGTAAGAAGTAGGTGTTTCATTGTAAAGCTTAAATAACGGGTTCCACACTGCGTGCCTTTTGCGGCAACACAGCTGGCTGATGCCTCAAGGGCATCACCTCAAACTCCTCATCAAGTCGAGGAGTCATCCGTTTGTTACCTGCAAAAAGATTACCATAACAATTGGATATGTATTTCCAGGTGTACTTTCTATCAGCATAGCTTTTCAGGTTATGTGCCACCATAGCAAGTGGCTGTCTGTCAATCTGTCGAATGAGCTTATATAAGTCTTCGGCAGTACTGTAGAAGATTGCTTGGTTATTGGTACTGACGCGGTTATAAATCACATCATAGGTCAGTACGGGTAATCCCAGGTACATGGCTTCTACTAGAGATGGATTTGTTCCTCCTGCACTGTGTCCATGCACATAAAAATGGGCATTGGAGCGCAGCAGGTTCAACTCGCGTTCATTGTATATTGGGTCGAGTAAGGTAATGTTCTCTTTGGTTTGGTAGGCTTTCTTCAGGCTCCTACCATAAGAGCTATTGGCCCAATTCCCAACAATCACCAAGGGCTGGTTGGGTAAGGCGGCAAAGGCTTCCAGAATCATGTGAACATTGTTTTCTGGTTCGATGCGAGCGACTTTGAAAGCATAATTTTCTTTCAAAAAAGCATATCGCTTGACATCTTCTTCTTCTGGTGTTACAGGAAAGACATGATCTGCTCCATATTCAATCAGCCGCCCTTCTACCCCATAGCGAATCTTGGCGTATTCCTTTATCATGTGATTGTCAGTAATAACTTCATCTGCAAAGGTACAGGCAATGCGTTCGCTGAGTAGTAAAAATCGTTTGGCCAACCAGTTCCATTTGGGTCGACGCCATTCCAGCCCATCGATATTAACGATGACCGTCTTATCGGTGAAAAGCTTAATAAAGGGTAAAAACAAGCAACCAGAAACGCCTAAGACCAATAATTTATCGCAAGTTTTGAGCGCTTTGATCATAGACCATAGGTCGTAAAGGATGCTTTGAATACCATTGGCTTTTAGTGGAATATAGTGAAGTTGGGCCCCTTCCCAGTTGGTCATTCTTTCTTCTACTGGATAGGTTTTGCCACTACAATATACATTTAGATCGAATTCGGTTCCTAGATTTAAAACGAGATGGTGGACAAGGGTTTCAAACCCCCCGTACTTGGCTGGAACGCCGACTGATCCGATAACTGCTATTTTTTGTTTGGGTGTATACATTTTCTCTATCTCGTTGATTTATGGTTATGCATTTGAATTGATTTCCCCTTCGCTTACCAGTTTTCTGGAGGGGATTAGTGAATTTGCGGTATGAGCTGCATGGTTAACCTGCCAATGAACTACGACAGATAATAGGATGGAAAATCCCGTCATCAGTAGTAAATTGATTGAGATAGGAATCAGGCTAAAAACAGGCACTAGAAGGACAAGTAATAAGGTATAGAACAGCGTCCAGGCACAAATCCAGTAGCTGGGTAGTCCTGCACGTAGTAGTAAATGGTGAATGTGAATGCGATCAGCTGAAAATGGAGACCGACGATTCACTAGGCGCTGTACAAAGACGCGCAACATGTCGATAAAGGGAACCATGATGATGCTGTATACATACAATGGTGCCGTTGCAGCCGTATTGGTATTGAGATAAACCAAGCTAAATACGGCAATCGACATCCCAATCAACATCGCTCCAGAGTCGCCCATAAAGATTCGGGCATTGAGGAAGTTGTAGCGCAGAAAACCTCCAATAGCTGCGGCCATGATAAAGGCCCAAAGCGACCAATTGGTCAGCCCTTCAGCTAAAAATAACCAGCCAAAAGCCAAACAAGCCAAAAGCCCTAAGCTTCCCGCCAATCCATCTACCCCATCAATCAGATTATAAGCATTGATCAAAGCAACGATAAAACCGACCGTCAAGAGGTAAGAAGAAAATGGAAAAATATAAGGTATCGCTAATTGGAAACCACTAAAGAACAATAGATTGGCAATAAATATTTGACCAATCAGTTTGTACAGCGCTCGAATATCTTTTAAATCATCCCATGCACCAATCATTGTAATCAGTAAAGCTGCTCCACTCCATCCAAGCAGTAAATGAAAATCAAAAGACAAGTTACTGGCCAAACCAGCTATCCAACAGGCAAGAAAGATGGCAATCCCCCCTATGCTAGGTACGGCCTTTATATGCTGTTTTCTACCTGTAGGCACATCTAGCCATTGCCATTGGTGGCATAGCTTGATTAAGCCTGGTATCAGTAGCAAACTGAGGCAAAAAGATAATATGACATATGTGTACTGCATATAGTTATGTATTAAAACTGTTTTGACTTTGCCACAACGGCAATAGTCTTCACCTTGAAAAATCGAATAATAGCTCTGGGGGTAGATAATGAGGGATTAGATAACCTGTGGAGGGAGTAGGTTAAATCGAATTGGTTTGTGCCAATTCTAGGGGGTATTTAAGAGATATATGGCTCGGGAGTTAGTTGCTATATGCCAAATATCATTCCTAAACGCCCATTTTCGAGGTTTTGCAGTACTAAATTTGTGACAGCGTAAATTTTAATTTACATAAAAATCACTCGATCTTGATAAGTTTTTCCATCTACCCCTTGAATGCGAATCCAGAAGATTCCAGGGCCAAAATGTTCAGCATCCAACTGATAGCTTTCTTCATTGATACTTCTTTGTTCGCGAATGAGTTGTCCTTGATTGTTAAAGACTTCTATTCGATCAATTCGCCGCTCAAGGCCCCATTCTGCTGGATTTAACTGAATAGTGATTTCATCAGAGCGCAATGCGGGGTTAGGGTAGATCAGCAAAGAGCCCTGCGTTGAGTCATCCACATTGTTGTTGCGAATGATGTTGTAGACGATGTTGGTTTGGATGGGTTCCAGATTATCAAAGTAGATTTGCGCATCGTTGCCAAATTCGGTCTCAGCGGGCAAATTCGCTTTGGATTTGACTTTATAGCTGACAAAGCCCTGGCTACCTAAAAGATCGCTTGTACTGTCTGGAAGGTTGATAAAATCAAAATACCAGACCAATTTTCGATCATCAAGTAGCTGAAAACGATAAGGATGACTCGCCAATCCTAGTACCAGGCTGTTGATATCGACCTCTTCTGGCAATTCATTTTCAATTCTCACATTCCTCGCCGCTACCGTACCAATATTCTGAAAACGGATTTTATAGGTCAATTCCTCCCCCGCATCAATCAGTCCTTCTGGGGATACCAAAATGTCATTTGGATCAATCGCTCCCTGCAATTCTACTCGCTCATCATAGATGTTATTATCCAGATTACAATCGCGATTAGCGGAATTGATTCGAGCAAGGGTTGAAACAGAATCGCCAACAGTAGAAGTGCTGTCTACAAAAAACTTGTTATAAGCTGTAATCGCCTGACCAATCGCCAAACTATCCATAAACCAGAAATAAGTATTTCCAGCTACAGAGTCCCAAGGAATTGTCCCTTCCAATAGAGTCATATCTGCTGGATAATCTACTTCCAGCGTCACATCATAAGCCGTAGCCGTACCAATATTTTGATAGTAAATAGCGCTCAATCCATCAAATCCTACACGCATCGCTGTGCTAGACACCTGAACTCCTAGATCAGGCATATTCTCACAATCAACGGAGGGTTCAAAACCAAAATCCAGATCAGTAATAATTTGGTCAATATCATCCAAAACCACGGAATGGCGCAGGCCCGTACAATTGGCAACCCAATGGCTAGGTGGATTGATAGAGACTACATAATTACCAAGTGGCAAATAAACGCTAAACTGCCCCAAATCATCTGTATACACGCGCTCATTAATGGGTTCGATGATGATTTCAGCATTGGCCAGGCGCTGCTCCGCATTGCCCTTGATACAGTCAATATTCTCATCAAAGTAAACTGTTCCCATCAATAAAGCGCCCCCAGATTCTTCGATTTCCATACAATCACCCAAGGGTTGGCTTCCCATTGTTTGGGTATGACCTGATGGCCATTCTACGACAATAGAGTCTACTTGTGCAGCATCTCCCAATCCAAATAGCTGACGCAATTCCCCCTGGCTACTCAAACCACCTGTTTGTGTGCTGACCTCGCGAATCTGCCAAGTTGGAAAACCATTAATGGTTGCCAATACAGAAATTCTGGCTCCAACACCTGTACGATTACTATTGACACCTACTAAATTGATACAAATAGAAGACTGGCACTGCCCTCTCCCATTCTCATAAAAGAAGTTGACATTTTCGCCGTGATTGGCTATAAACAAGTCCAAATCGCCATCATTGTCATAATCGCCTAGCGCTGAACCAAAGGATTCGCCTCCTTCCTCACTGATTGGATTAAAGGTCTCTACAAATTCTCCATCGCCATTATTGCTGTATAAAGCATTATCTTGCTGAGAGTCGTTCGTGACGACCAAATCGAGGTCGCCATCATTGTCGATATCTCCAAAGGCCGAACCGTGTGAGTGACCACCGCCACTGACCACAGGACCAGATAGCACCTTAGTGAAAGTACCATCTCCATTATTGGTATAAAGGAAGTTGTCCTCATTCCCTGCATTAGCAACAAATAAGTCCAGATCGCGGTCATTATCTATATCTCCCCAACTCGCCCCTACAGACTTACCGCCATCATTAGCAACTACGCTTTCTGTCATTGGCGTAAACTGGCCATTACCATCATTGCGGTACAGGCTATTGTTTTCTCCCTGATGATTGACCACAAATAAATCCTGGTCGCCATCATTATCGTAATCAGCCCAAAAACCATTGACTGAAGAAGCAGCTTCAAAGACGATAGCGGCATCGTTGACTTCCGTAAAAGTACCATCTCCATTATTGTGGAAAAGTTTATTAAATCGCGAAGCAAAGAACTCCGCCACAAATAAATCCAAATAACCATCATTGTCATAATCAGCCCAGCTGGTCCCAAAACTATACCCATCATAGGCAACACTTGGGTCACCTTGGATGCGCACAAAATTGCCATCACCAAGATTGCGATACAGCGCATTGGTCGCCCCAATATTATTGGTAATGTAGACATCAGGTAGTCCGTCGTTATTATAATCTCCCCAAGCAGCTCCTTGAGATACACCAATCAAGTCCGTTACCAAGGCGCCTTCTGTCACGGGGCTAAATTCGCCATTACCCCTATTTTCGAGTAACTGGTTGGGTTGGTTGATATCGTAATTGGTCAAAAAGATATCAACATCACCATCTACATCAAAGTCTACCCAGCTCATACTCCAGTTATTGGAGAGGTCGTCCAGACCTATGCTGGTGGTACGACCAAAGGTTTCGACAGGATCGACATTGAGATTGATGGTTGAAAGGTCTTGGCCACAGGTGGATTTGGCATCTACGCTGATTGCGATGATATCGCCCGTTTCAAAATGGCTTTGTACCTCAGCGGCTAGTCGCACTTTTAGGGTATTCCTCGTCAAATCACCTGTACCAGATAAGCCATTGGCATCC
>JBCBDH010000409.1:0-6168 GCA_038529855.1 Bacteroidota bacterium
ACCCAGGAAGAACGCTGGGATATGGCTCCTGGATTTGAAAAGGAAAATCTCCGCTTTTCGCGATGGCTCAATACGGAATGCCTCACTTGTCACAACCACTATCCAGGTTTTGTAGAGGGCTCTTTGAATAAGTTTACTGACATGCCCAGCGGGATTGAGTGTGAACGCTGTCATGGTCCTGGGGAGATACACCTCGCTCAGAAGATGGCTGGCGAAATTGTGGATACTTCCCAGTTCATTGACTACAGCATCGTCAACCCCCGCGATCTACCTCGCGAAAGGCAAATGGATCTTTGTCAGCGTTGCCATTTACAAGGAGTAGCTGTTTTGGAAAAGGACAAAAGCTTTTTTGATTTTAAGCCTGGAATGAAATTGTCGGAGGTCATGAATGTCTTTCTGCCTCGTTACACCAATAATCACGATAAGTTTATTATGGCCTCTCAAGCCGACCGACTTCGGATGAGTAAGTGTTATCAGCTTTCCGAAGATTTGAGTTGTCTTTCCTGTCATCACCCCCACCACAGTGTCGCTTCTACAAGCAAAGATCAATTTAATAACAGTTGTAAGTCCTGTCATCCCGCCAAAGCTAAAAATGATTGTAGCCTCAGTGAAGCGGAGCGCCTAGGCGAGGATAATAATTGTGTAGCCTGCCATATGCCCCGCTCGGGAAGTATTGATATCCCACATGTCAACATTACGGACCACTATATCAGTAAAACCACTGTCCGGAGAAATGACCCAGACATTGTATCTGAGGAGAAACAAGAAGAAATTGCTCGCTTTTTAGGCTTAGAGATTTTGACTAAGGCAAAAGCTACGGATTTGGATATGGCCAGAGGTTATATCGCCTTATATGATAAATACGTCACAAAAGCCATGATGCTGGACTCCGCCAAGTACTATTTGGAGCGGTCTAATCAGTCCTTTGAGGCTTTATTTGAGGCAAAGGTTCACTATTATTTTGCCTCACAGTCCTATGAAGCGCTGATTCAATTGGCTCAGCAGCAGCCTATAGATAGCATTTCCGATGCCTGGACCTTTTATCGCATTGGCGAAGCCTACTTTAAAAACGCCGATTATCCCAATGCTTTACAATACTATGAAAAGGCAACAGAGTACAAACCTTTTAGTCTCGACTTTCAGGAGAAGTTAGGCAACACTTATGTCGTCCTCCAACAATTGGATAAGGCTACCCGAACTTTTGAATTTATCCTAAAGGAAAACGACAAACGCCAAATCGCCCTTTGCAATTTGGGTTATGTCTATGTGCTGCAGCAACAATGGGATAAGGGCGAAGCACTTTATGATCAAGCCCTCCAACTCGATCCTGATTATGTACAAGCCATGCTCAATAAAGCAGCGGTCCGACTCTATAAAAAGGATTGGTCAGCTGCTCGCGGACTCTTGGAGCGCATCCTTGCCCTCCAACCCAATCATCCCCAAGCTCGTCAGGTCCTCGCCCAACTGGAGACGATGGGATAACGTTAAAAAGAAGTTAAGAAAAGCTATTCACTAAGGGGATTATACAGGCTTGGCCCGAATTTTCGTTGAATAATTGCTGTATGGAATACACTAGCAGGAAATTGGTAGTAGACCTCCAACCCATTCGGTTTAAGAATAGATAATAATCAAAAAATAAAACCAATATGCTGAAAAGACTTTTCACACTCCTATTAATTGTTCCGCTTATGAGTGGACTATCCGCCCAAAATCTTAAAGGAATGCTTGGCAAAGCAGAAAAAATGTTGGGTGGCAATACTAGCTTATCTACAGAAGAAGCAGGAAAAGGGCTAAAAGAAGCATTGAATATTGGTGTGGGTAAGGCCGTTGATTTTCTCTCTGTGGAAGACGGCTACTATAAAAGTGCCTACAAGGTACTGCTTCCTGAAGAGGCTCGTAAGGTGACCAGCAAACTAAAAGCGGTTCCAGGATTTGCAGATGCAGAAGAAAAAATGATCCTTAAAATCAATCGGGCGGCAGAGGATGCAGCTAAGAAGGCCAAACCCATTTTTATTGATGCCATTAAGGGGATGTCTTTCCAGGATGCAATGGATATTTTGCTAGGTAAGGATGATGCCGCAACGCGTTATTTAGAAAACGCCACTTATCAAAATCTGTTTAGCGAGTTCCTACCCGTCATTCAGGCTTCCTTAGACAAATTCAATGCCCGCGATTATTGGCGCAAGGCTGTCAATGCCCACAACAAGATTCCGCTGACCAAAAAAGCCAATCCAGAGCTAGACGATTATGTCACCAAGCAGGCTCTGCTGGGTATGTTTTCGCTAATCCAAAAGAAAGAAGAAGATATTCGTAAAAACCAATCTTCGCGAACCAGCGATCTACTGAAAAAGGTTTTTGCCAAGCAGGATGAAGGAAGAGACAACTAGGTTCTTTTTCTTCCAGAAAATGGACGGCGTTTTGCAAAAGCTACTTGCAAAACGCCGTCTTGTTTTTACCCTATAATGAGCGCCTATTTGGATTCTGGTCTTCCATTTTCTTTGTATTTTCGTGCTTGATAAAAGACCAAAAAATCCCCTCTACCATGCTCTACGATCAAATTCAGGAGGCCGTTCAATACATTCAAAGCCAAACCGATTTTCAAGCCCAAACTGGCATTATCCTGGGTACTGGCCTCGGCGGCCTCACTGAAGTTATCGACATTCAAGCCGAAATCTCCTATGCCCAAATTCCTCACTTTCCAGAATCTACTGTACAAAGCCACCAAAGTCGGCTGGTTTTTGGCTATTTGGAAGACCACCCTGTCCTCGCTATGGCCGGGCGCTTTCACTATTATGAGGGCTACAGCATGAAGCAGGTGACTTTTCCCGTTCGGGTAATGAAGTTTTTGGGGATAAAACAGCTCATTGTCTCCAATGTATCTGGTAGTACTAATCAACACATCTTTCCTGGCGATATCGTTTTCATTAAAGACCACATCAACCTCCAACCGGAAAATCCGCTCCGCGGCGCCAATGATGAACGCCTGGGTCCCCGATTTCCCGATATGCTAAAAACCTATGATCGCGAGCTCAATGCCAAGGCATTACGGATTGCTGAACAAGAAGGGATTCGCGCACATGAAGGGGTCTATGTCTGTCTGCAAGGGCCTAATTTGGAAACCCCTGCAGAATATGGTTTTATACATCGCATTGGTGGGGATTTAGTGGGGATGTCAACGGTGCCTGAGGTGATTGTGGCCAAACATTCGGGTATTCCCGTCTTTGCCCTATCTGTGGTCTCCAATCAATGTTATCCAGCAGAAATCATTACCGAAACAACGGTGGAGGAGGTCATCGACCTGGCCAATAAAACAGCTCCCAAGATGCAAGCCATTGTCAAAGCATTGATCAGGGATCTATAAACTATTCTCCTTCCCTTGGGTTGTACAAATAAAAATAGGAGGGGGACATCGCTAGGTGTACACTACATCTTTCAAAATAAAGTGAAACGAGAATCAAATTAGCTGTTTTCTTTCCTTATTTTTGCTTTCTCCAAAAATCAAGCAGGAAAAAACGATTGGTGAGCTTTAGCCTTACTACCTAATGTGATACAACTATGGCAAAGCAGCAAAAAAATGGTGCCGTTCTGGGAGAAGCCCTTCCGAGTAATGATTTCATCGAAGTGACGGGTGCTCGCGTTCATAATCTCAAAGAGATAGACGTATTGATTCCTCGCAATCAATTTGTCGTCATTACGGGAATTAGTGGAAGTGGTAAATCCTCTCTTGCCTTTGATACCATTTATGCCGAAGGGCAAAGAAGGTATATGGAAACCTTTACGGCCTATGCTCGGCAGTTTATCGGCGAGATGGAACGCCCTGATGTGGAAAAGATTACGGGATTAAGCCCAGTGATTTCCATTGAGCAAAAAACGACAGGCCGCAATCCGCGCTCTACGGTAGGTACCATCACAGAGATTTACGATTTTATGCGACTACTTTATGCTCGTGTTGGGGAAGCCTATTCTTATGCGACAGGGCAGAAGATGGTTCGCTACAATGAAGACCAAATGCTGGCGCATATTTTTGATAATTTCAAGAATAAAAAAGTGTCTTTGCTGGCGCCATTAGTTCGTGGACGTAAGGGGCATTATCGCGAATTGTTCGATCAGGTGCGGAAGCAAGGCTATGCCAAAGTGCGGGTCGATGGGGTGATTTTGGATATCAAGTCAGGTATGCAGATTGATCGCTATAAGGTGCATGATATTGAAGTGGTAATTGATCGGATTAAGGTGGGAGCGGAGCGACGGGAGCGATTAGCCGCTTCTCTGCAGACGGCTTTAAAAATGGGCAATGGCCTGATTATGATTCAAGAGTATGGAAAGGAAGAGGTCTTTCCATACAGTAAGCACCTCATGGATGCGGAAACGGGTTTGTCCTATGAGGAGCCTTCGCCCAATGCCTTTTCTTTTAATTCGCCATATGGTGCCTGTCCTGTTTGCAAAGGTTTAGGTACTGTTCAAAAGGTCGATATGGCCAAGGTCATTCCTGATGATAGCAAAAGCATCAACGATGCTGGCATCGCTCCCTTTGGAGAGGTTCGAGACAACATGACTTTTAAGCAATTACGCGCCATTGCCAAGAAATTCAAATTCACCTTTTCCACGCCCATCAAAGACATTCCAGCTAAAGCCCTGGATATTATTTTGCACGGTGGAGATGATAGCTTTGAGGTTAATCTCAAGTATAGCAAACACGATTTTACCTATAATCTGGCCTATGAAGGCATTGTCAATATGTTGGTGCGCTGGTATCGCGATTCCAGCTCCGATAAAATCCGGTCTTGGACGGAAGAGTTCATGATGGTGGATACTTGCTCAGAGTGTAATGGGCAGCGACTTAAAAAGGAGTCCTTACACTTTAAGGTTCATGATAAAAATATCGCTGAGTTATCCGTGATGGATATTGGAGAATTGGCTACTTGGATGAAGAAAATTGATCCTCATCTAAGTAAGCGTCAAAAGACCATCGCCAAAGACATTCTAAAAGAAATTCGCCTGCGGCTGGGCTTTTTGCTACATGTTGGTTTGGATTATTTGACCCTAAATCGTCCCGCTCGGACCCTTTCTGGCGGAGAGGCACAACGCATCCGACTGGCTACACAAATCGGTTCTCAGTTGACAGGGATTACCTATATTCTGGATGAACCCAGCATTGGCCTCCACCAACGCGATAACCAAAAGCTTATAGAAGCCCTTCGCGAGTTGACCGATATTGGAAATACAGTTTTGGTAGTCGAACACGATAAGGATATTATGCTGGCCTCTGATTATCTGATTGATCTGGGACCAGGAGCTGGGAAGCATGGGGGCCAATTGGTTGGCAAAGGTATCCCCAAGGAGTTTATCAAAAATGATACGCTGACTTCGGTTTACCTCAATAACAAAAAGCAAATTGAGTTACCCGAAAAACGGCGAGAAGGCAATGGATTATTTATTGAATTAAGGGGAGCTACTGGAAATAACCTCCAATCAGTTGATATTAGCATTCCGCTGGGTACTTTTTGCTGTGTTACTGGAGTATCTGGTAGCGGTAAATCAACGCTGATCAATGAAACCCTTTACCCCATCCTACGCCAACATTTCTACAAAAGCAGGAAACGACCACTACCTTATACATCCTTTGAAGGTATCGAACACTTGGATAAGGTTATAGAAATTGATCAGTCCCCAATTGGTCGGACTCCTCGTTCTAATCCAGCGACCTACACAGGCGTATTCACGGATATTCGCAAGCTATTTTCCGAAATTCCAGAAGCCAAGATCAGGGGTTACAAACCCGGTCGTTTCTCTTTCAATGTCAAAGGAGGACGCTGTGAGGTTTGTCATGGTGCTGGTAAGCGAGTGATTGAGATGAATTTTTTGCCTGATGTACAGGTGGATTGCGAGCGCTGTTTAGGGCGCCGCTATAATCGAGAGACCTTGGAGGTGATGTACAAAGGCAAATCCATTTCTGACGTCTTGGATATGACCGTGGCCGAGGCTGTTGAGTTTTTTGAAAATATACCTTCCATCTATCGCAAGATGCGGACGCTCAAAGAGGTGGGCTTAGGTTATATCTCACTCGGACAACAAGCAACAACCCTTTCTGGCGGAGAGGCACAAAGGGTAAAACTGTCGGAAGAACTTTCCAAAAGAGATACGGGTAATACCCTGTATATTCTGGATGAA